>NZ_BAABBQ010000001.1:0-265000 GCF_039538045.1 Sphingomonas swuensis
CGGCCCTGGCGCGCTTGTGAGGCAGATGGGGAAAGGAAGGAAGGAAGATGAAGTGAAAGGGGATTGGAAGGGGGAGGTAAAGGGGGGGGGTAAGGGGGAGGTAGGGGAGGAGGAGGGGGAGGGGGAGGGGGATAGGGAGGGAGGCGGGGATGCGGGGATATAGTGAGATGCATCCGCTCCACACAGCGCAACAGCAAAAATTTTCAGTCCGGCCGGAAGAAAGTTACCGGCGAAAACAGGGAAAGTTAAATGCATCCACCCAGATGCTGTAGGTTACCGACGCGTGCTTAAGGCTTCGTCGCAGGCGGCCTGAGCAACGTGTAATCGCCAATCAAAGCCTCTGAACCACGAGGGGCCCGGGCCGTGGCAGGCTTGTCCCCCCTCTTCTTGACCTGCGCGCCGACGGCGGTCTTGATCTGGCGCGCTATACGGCGGTTGACTGCGTCGCGATGACCATCCTGGATTGCCAAATCGTAGAGGGGTCGGTGCTCGAGCCTAAGTCGCTCGAATACGGCGAAAGTCAGGCGTTCATTCCAATCCGTAGAGCTTTCGACTTCTTGTCTCGCAAGATCTGAAACGAGGTTGAGCAACTGCCGCTCCGCCCGGGCCTGATCAATGTCGGCACCAGATTCCAAGAACGGTTCGAGCCCCTGCTCCACTAGCCGCGACACTGCCTCAGCTTCGGTTATGCCGAGCTCCCGCGCGCGCGCGGTCAGGGCCTCATGGAACACCGGCCGAAGCATAACTTGGATGATGGGCCGACGCTTTTTCAACAAAGCCCTCTTGCGGCTGGTTGGGAAGTTACTACATCCCCGTACATCGAGACAGTGAAGGCCGATGAACGTGAGTGCCCAGCCCATAGCAACACCCCTGCCCTGCCGCCAACGGCTGCGGATCTTGGCATCGCGGCGATGCGCGGCGGAGTGTCCGTCATGACGCGCGCCTACACCGTCGCATCGCTCGCCGCCGAGTGGGAATGCTCAGAGGGAGTGATCCGCAAAACAATCGCGAATGGGGAACTCGGCCACTTCCGCCTTGGGTCGCTCATTCGAATTCCCGTTGAGGAGGTCAGGCGTTTCGAATGGCAGAGTATTCAGTCCAACGGTTCCGCGGAGGATACGCCCTCGTCTGGCGGGAAAATGGAAAGCGTCGCCGCTTCGGGCTTGAGGCTACCGATCGATCCACCGCGGAAGCGGAGGCGCGCGCATGGTGGAAGGCACAAACCGGTGTCGGCGGCACGGTTGGCCGGATAGTCGAAAGCTACATTGAAGCCGGCGAGCTGGCAGGCATTGCCTCGACCGCGCGCCAGCGGGATGCGTGGAAGGCCATGCAATCCTTCTGGGCCAACGTCGATCCGACCAGGATCGACGAAGAGATGGCACGTGAATATGTGCGGCGCCGCGACCGCGCTCAGGCTACCACGCGTTACGAGCTGTCGATGCTTTCGGTGGCGCTCAGATGGGCCGCGCGACAGGACCTTATCGAGAAGGTTCCGGTGATCTGGAGACCAGAAGCACCGGAGCGCCGTGAGAGGCACCTGACTCAAAAACAGTTCAGCAAGTGGTTCAAGGAGGTCAGGGCTGAGCACGCTCGCCTCTACGTCGAACTTGCCCTGGCGACTATGGCCCGGCCGACCGCAATCCTCGAACTGACGTGGGCGCAGGTGGACTGGGATCATGGGACGATCAATCTCAATCCGGCCGGAAGGCGGCAAACCCGCAAACGGCGTCCTACGGTGCCTCTCGATGAGGAGACGATCGCCATCCTGAAAAGGGCGCACGAGGGTGCGCAGAGCGACTTCATCATCGAACGCGGCGCGAGGAAGATCAGCAGTATCAAGAAAGCGTTCCAGGCCGCATCGGTTCGAAGCGGCATCCACGTGACGCCTTATATGCTGCGGCACACCGGTGCCGTGTGGGCTGCGGAACGAGGAACCCCAATGGCTGAGCTTGCTCAGTTTATGGGGCACGATGACGATCGCACTACCCAAAAACATTACGCCAGGTTCTCGCCAAGCTATCTGCGTGGCGTATCCTCGAAGCTGAGGGCGGCGCGAACGGAAGCGGCCGAGCTCACCAGCTGAAATAGGCCTTTCGGTGCCAGAGACCCTGCGATGGAGCTTGGACCGAACATGGCCGAAAGGAGACTGTCGGCTTTCTCGTTCTCGGTCGAGGAAAGCCGCCCTTGACCCGCCGTGCGTTGCTCTTAGTCGCGGCTAGAGGCCACGTCCTCGCCCGAGAACGGGTTGTTGAAGACCGGGACGCCCCGGCAGCCAATAAGGAGGCTGCTGTGGCTTGGTTTGTGCTCATTATCGCTGGCTTGCTCGAGGTCGTTTGGGCCTACTCGATGAAGCTGTCTGAGGGCTTCTCTCGACCAATCCCTACACTTGTGACGCTCGTCACCATGGCGGCGAGCTTCGCCCTTCTCTCATGGTCTATGCGCAGCCTGCCGCTCGGGACCGCCTACACGGTTTGGACCGGCATCGGGGCTGTCGGAGCGTTCCTCGTCGGCATCCTCATCCTGGGCGAGAGCGCATCTGCAATGCGAATGCTGGCAGCCGTGCTCATCCTCAGCGGCCTAGTCTTGATGAAGCTGTCGAGCGGCTAGGGCGAGGGCAGCCCCTAAGAGCTGCCAGAGTTCTCGACCAGTTGAGCCATAGCTGACGCGGGGTTCCGTTCTCTCAGGCCGGCAGCAACACTTTCTCGGGTCGCCGGGGTCTGGTTCTGGCTCACCTTCCACTTGCCTTCCAGACGCTGCACCAGGATCTCGACGCCGGTAATGCCCTTCAGCTGGCTGGCGATGAAATCGGTGGGCGCGTCGGTAACCGCCCACGGTTCTGCCATGCCCTCTTCCTGCTGACCGGTCAGCTCGTCGATCTGCGCTGAAAGCCATGCAGGATCGTCAATGACGCGAACAGACCCCCAAGCCTGCACGACGACATAATTCCACGTCGGAACGACCTTTCCATGTTGTCGCTTCGCCGGATACCAGGAGGGCGTGATATAGGCCTCGGGTCCTTGGAAGATCACAAGCGCTTCGGCGCCAGGTTCAATCTCGGCGAGCTGCAAATTGGCCTTCGAAAGATGCGCCCGCAACAGGTTTGTGCCGCCCCTACCTACCTCAAGAGTGAACGGTACGAGGTTGGCCATCAGACCACTCGGTCCGTGTGTCACCAGGGTGCCTAGGGGATGAGCGCGGATCGCGGCATGCAGGACCTCGACGCGGTCCTCCTTGAACGCTGGCGGTCGATACATCAGCGATCCTCAAGCCGAGACTTCGTGTCGCCGGATTTCACACGTCGGTAACAGCGCGCGCAAGCCTTGGCACATCGCATCACCAGCCGCGTCCAATGCTGTATCCGGCATGGTCTGCAGCGCCTCTAGGACAAACCACATGCGCCCCGAAAGCGCGTCGAGGCGGGTTCGGCTGCCCTGACGCCAGTTCCACCGCCGGCAGGTCACCCCGATATCATCCCGCCAGATGACTTCGCCCACCGCCGGATGTTCAACGATCGCCTCGCCGCTCATGGTGGTGTCGAACGTCTCGCTGCCATCGGCAATCGTGAGGTGGGGCTTGCCCGCATAGGCATCCAAGTTTTCCCCGCCGACGGGGACTGCGAAACGCAAGCTCACGGCGTTGTAGAGATCGACGACAGGGTTGATAGCCGGAAGCCGGCCATCCTTGAGGACGCGCTTCCTCAGCGCTTGGGCGGAGCATGGCGTTCGGTTCGGCTTGGCTCCGAACTTCAAGTACGTCTCGCCCCAGCTCGCCAGATGCGCCTCCGCCCAGGCGGGCTCACCCGCGAGCACGGCCTCACAGGCTTCAGTGAGAACCTGCGTAGCGGCCGAGCCATCGGCACTATCGCCGCAATTCACGAAGATGCTCAGGGCTCGAAAACCCGGAGCGAGACCGAAGATGCGATCGTCTATGATTGGACCTGCCACCATGCGCCTATCCTGGATGGGTTTGGATTGGAGGTTAGAGCGGTTCGGGTTGGCTTAGGGCCTTAGTGCTTAGCGCGGCACCGACGGACGCGAAGACGATCAGGCCGATCGCGAGCCACTGACCGCCCGAGAGCACCTCTCCCAGCAGTAGCAAGCCCATCAACGCGCCAATTGCCGGTTCCGCGCTGAGCAACGTGCCGAATGTGTTGGAGGGCAGCCGCTGCAAGGCAACCATCTCCAAGCCGTACGGGATCGCGCTCGACAGGATGCCAACCGTCACGCCGAGGGCGAGCACCTCGGGGCGCAGCAATGACCAGCCAGCATGTGCGATGCCGACAGGCGCAGTCAGAAGCGCCGCAATGATCATGCCGCCAGCTGCCGCAGCCGCGCCGTGCTGGTTTCCGGCACGCTTGCCGATGACGATGTAAAGGGCCCAGCACCCACCAGCGATCAGCGCAAGTGTCACACCGCGCCAGTCGAGATCTGCTGCCCCCTCTCGAACGGGCAGGAGTAGGGCAAGGCCGACGGCGGCTAGCCCGATCCATACGAAGTCGCTTCGGCGTCGCGACGTCAAAACAGCGACTGCAAGAGGACCGGTGAACTCGATCGCGATCGCAATACCCAACGGGATGTACGATAACGCCTTGTAGAAGCTGAGATTCATCGCGCCGAGAACGACGCCGTAGAGCACCAGCGAACGCCAGTTTCCCTCAAGCTTGAGACGCCACGGCCTCAGGATCGCCGAGAGCACGATGGCGCCGACAAGAAGGCGAATAGTCGTAGCCCCTTCGGCTCCCACCGCTGGGAACAAGCCCTTGGCTAAGGACGCCCCACAAGTGACCGCGACGAGGGAAAGCGACAAGGCTCCAATAGCCCTGACATCGATGCCCACGCGGGGGGTCGAGAGCGGAAAGGTGGTAGCCATAAGTATGTCGGACTGCCTCTTACTAGGTCCCGGCCTTGTAGAGGTCGGCACTAGATAAAGGCGCTCGATTTTCGCGCTGCGTCGATAATTTTTATCAGCTACAGGGTCCCCATGAGAATGCCTGATAAGCTCGACCAATTCGACCTGCGCCTCCTAGAGTCCCTGCAGACGGACGCGCAACGTCCGGTTTCGTCGCTGGCTGAAGACGTCGGCCTGTCCACCCCGGCCTGCTACCGCCGCATACGGCGATTGAGGGAGATTGGCGCGATCACCCGAGAGGTGGCGGTTGTTCGGCCAAGAACTCTCGGATGGCCACTCTCCATGATCGTGCTCGTCACCTTGGAGCGCGAGGGCGCAAGCACGGTCGATGAAATGATGCGCGTTCTTGAGCGAGTGCCTGAAGTCGTGGAAGCCTGGAACGTCACGGGCGATCATGATTTCGCAGTTCGGATGATCGCTCGGGACATGGAAAGCTATGATGAGCTCGCCAGGAAGCTGTTCGCTGCCGACGAGCGCGTCCGAAGCTTCAAGACGCTGGTCATCATCCGACAGGTGAAGGAGTTGAGCCCAGTGCCAGTAGCTTGGGATCGCTAGGCTTGCAGCAGCGTCGGGAAGTGGCCGACAGAAGACCGTCTGCTTATGAGGAGCTAGCAGTCACATGCGGACGCTTACTGCGCTTGCTGCCGCTTGGCGAAGACGGAGTCCATAAGCCTGCACTGACTCGAAACCGTTATCGCTGCCAGTGCTTGGGCTTGCGGGCGATTGCGAGAGCGATCCTAGCAAAATCATCGTGCCTAAATAGCACATGCGGAGTTGCTCGAAATGAGTGCTGGCAGAAACTATGTTGAGCACGCCCCGCTGCGCCCGCGCGTCCTTACGACTTGCGCACGCGCCCGAAGACGAGCAGGCCGACTGCCAGGCTACCGCTTACCAAGCCCAGCAGCGGTTCGGTTCCTGCCAGAATGGCTCCGGCGACGATCAAGGCGGCGGGCAGCAGTTGGGGATCGGACCGCACGTGCGAGGAGCGTCGCTGACCAAGCTGTTCAATCGTTCGCGGATCGAGGCTGACCGGCAGACTGCCGGTGCGGGCCACCTTCTCCACCTGTCCGATAAGCTCGGGCGCGCTGAGCGCCGCCCGGCCGAGCGCAGCCGCCAGCTTGCGCCCCTCCCTGGCTAGCCGGGCGGGGCTGGTGCGCTGGCTCACCAATTGGCGGGCGATCGGCGCCAGCTCGCCACCAATGTCGAAGGATGGGTCGATACGACGGACGAAGCCCTCGGCGGTGAGCAGGGTCCGAAGCACAAGCGCAAGGTCGGGCGGAAGCGCCAGTTCGAAGTCCCTCAGCAGGCCGAACACCTGGTTGAAGATGCGGGCGAGGTCGACCTGCTCCAGAACCACGTTGCGAAATTCGTCGATCAGCGCCGCCAGCTCGAATTCCAGCCGGATGCGGTCGACTGGGGGATCGCCGGCCCAGACCATCAGCACGTCGATCACTCCGGCCGGATCGTCGGCCGCGATGGCGAGGGCCAGCCGGACCAGTTCCTCCCGCCGGCGGGGAAGCAGGGTGCCGACCGCTCCGAAGTCGATGAACCCGATGCTTCCGTCCGGAAATATCAGCACATTGCCGGGGTGCGGGTCGGCATGGAACTGACCGTTGAAGATGATCATCCGAAGCACGGCTTGGGCGTAGGTGCGGGCGACTTTTGTGAGGTCGATTCCCCGCTCTCGCGCGGTGGCAAGGTCGGTGGCGGGGATCGCCTCCAGCCGTCCCTGGACGTTGACCCGGCGCCCGGTCAGCTCCCACTCGAACCGCGCCGTCCGCACTCCGAGGCCGGCGAGGAAGGCGCCGATCGAATCGCTTGCCCGGCCTTCGGCGGACAGGTCCATTTCCCGGTCGAGGCTTTCGGCGAAATAGCGCAGCAGTTCGTCGGGCTTCATCCGGGCGATTTCGGGAATGCGCTTTTCGGCGGTGCGCGCCAGGCGGCGGAGCAGCCGCAGGTCGGCATCGACCGTTCGCTCAATCCCCGGCCGGCGGACCTTGACGATCACGCGCTCTCCAGACGGCAGGGTGGCCGCGTGGACCTGGGCGATCGAGGCGGCCGCGATCGGTTCGTGGTCGAAGCTTGCGAAATAGCTGTCGAGTGGCCCACCGATCGCCTCCTCGACCGCAGGCCGGACGCGGTCGAAAGGCAGGGCCGGGACCCGGTCCTGAAGGGCGGACAGCGCCCGGATCCAGTCTGGACCGAGAAGATCGCTGCGCATCGCCAGGATCTGGCCGAATTTCACCGCCACCGGACCGAGGTCGCGAAGCACGGCGACCACCGCTTCAGGGCGGGCTGTTTCCATCTCCTCGTCGCGAGCACCGCCCAAGCCGAGACGGGATGCCAAGCCTCTCAGCCCGTGCCGTCCGAAGATCCCGACGATCTGGCCGAAACGCTCCCGTTCGCCGATCGCCCGGCTGATACTGGTCTCGGAGGGAGTTCGCTCGTTCATTCTCGCTCCCCGCCCGACCCTACGCAATCGCTGGCGCGTGTGAGCTCGGCTTCCACGGCTTCGATCCGCTGAGACAGCTTGCACAAGGCGGCATCCAGTCCGGCCAGTTCGGACTGTTCCAGCGTTCCCACGGTTTCGGCGAGCAGGCGCTCATATTCCGGCTGGGCTCGGTCCAGCACCTCGCGTCCGGCAGGGGTCAATTCCACCAGCTTGACCCGGCGGTCTTCGGGAACAACTCGGCGTCTTAAATGTCCTGCCGCTTCGAGCGCATCTATCGCCTCGGTGACGGTGCGCGGCGCATGACCGAAGAAGGATGCAATGTCGGTGGAACGCTTGGGTCCGTCGGCGACGTAGGCGAGCAGCCGCACCCGCGCGACCGACGCCTCCGATCCGGCGAGACAGCGATCCAGCATCCGCTGCAGCCGCAGGTAGGTCCAGGCGAGCTGCTTCGAGATTTCGATAATAGGGCGATGCTGAGGTGCCATATGAAATGGTATTGCGGCAGAATGGAGTTTGGTGCAATGCGCGGCTTCAAACGAACGAGTCTTGATCGAGGACCCACATGGACATGGTGACCCAGTCGGGTGACGTTGCGGCCGACACTGGGGAGGAGAAGCGCAGCTCGCCCTTGTCGAATCCCAAGGTGCGTCTCGGCCTGCTGATTTTGGCTGTCATCGTGGCGGGCGGCGTCCTGTGGTGGTATCTGCGGAACGAAAGCTACGGCAAATACCAACAGAGCACGAACGACGCCTTTGTTCAGGCCGACAGCGTGATCGTTGCGCCCCGGGTCGGCGGTTACGTCGAGCGGGTGTTTGTCCAGGAGAATGCGGAAGTCCGTCGGGGCCAGCAGCTCGCTCTGCTCGACAATCGTGATTACCGTGCCCAGACCTCGCAGTTGCAGGCTCAGATCGAGGCGGCACGGGCGAGCGCGAACACCGTCCAGGCGCAGATTGCCGAACAACAGGCATCGGCGGAGCGGGCGCAGGCCCAGTTGGCGGCAGCGCAGGCTGACCTCGCTTTCGCCAATCGTGAAGTCGCGCGCTACCGCCCGCTGGCGGCCTCCGGCGCGGAGCCGCGCGAGCGATTGGACCAGCTGGTTCAGCAGCAGCAGCAGGCTCGTGCACAGCTGGCGACACGACAGGCCGACCTGCTGGCGGCGCAGCGCCGGTTCGGCACCCTGCGCACCCAGGTCGAGCAAGCCCACTCGCAGGGCCGCGCCGCTGAGGCTCAGCTCGAAGCGGCCAACGTGACCCTGGAATCGACAGTCTTGCGCTCAAGCATCGCGGGCCGAGTCGGAGATCTGGCGGTCCGCGTCGGTCAATTCGTGCAGCCTGGAACGCGGCTGATGACCATCGTTCCGACGCAGCAGCTCTACATCGAGGCGAACTTCAAGGAAACGCAGGTCGGGCTAATGCGGGCGGGCCAGCCGGTCCGCGTTGAAGTGGACGCCCTTCCGGACCTAGAGCTGACCGGCCGGGTTGCCAGCTTCGCGCCCGGGACAGGCGCGCAATTCTCCGTGCTTCCGCCGCAGAATGCGACCGGCAACTTCACCAAGATCGTGCAGCGAATTCCGGTGCGGATCGCGATCCAGGCCGGGCCGGAAGTCCGCCGGCTGCTGATACCGGGCATGTCGGTCCACGTGACGGTGGATACGCGCGGCGCGAAGGGCGAGCTGGAACGCGTGCGTCAGGCGCAGGAAGGGCGTCGCTAGACCCGATGGCGACCGCCGCCGCCGCCTCCATTCCTGCCCGACGGGGAGAGGAACGGGCCGACCTATCTGCCTGGCTCGCCGTTGCGGCAGGCAGCCTCGGCGCGCTGCTCGCCACCCTCGACGTGTCGATTGTCAATTCCGCGCTGCCCACCATTCAGGGCGAGATCGGGGCGTCCGGCTCGGAGGGCACCTGGATCGCGACGTCATTCCTGGTCGCGGAGATCATCATCATCCCGCTGAGCGCCTGGCTGGAGCGATTGCTGGGCTTGCGCACGCTGCTGCTGATCGCCGTCGTGATGTTCACCGCCTTTTCGATGCTGTGCGGAATTGCCACTGACCTCACCACCATGATCATTGGCCGGGCCGGCCAGGGACTGATGGGTGGCGCGCTGATCCCAACCGCCATGACTATCGTCGCCACCCGTCTGCCTGCCCGGCAGCAGCCAATCGGCATGGCCTTGTTCGGAGTCACCGTCATCCTGGGTCCGGTGGTGGGCCCGCTGTTGGGCGGCTGGCTGACCGAGAACCTCAGCTGGCATTATGCATTCTTCGTCAACGTGCCGGTTTGTGCCGTGCTGGTGCTGCTGCTGCTGCTCGGCCTGCCGCACCAAAAGCCTGACTGGGATTATCTGCGCTTCGCCGACTGGTTCGGCATTGCCGGGATGATCCTGGGTTTGGGCGGCCTGACCGTCGTGCTAGAAGAAGGACATCGCGAGGAGTGGTTCGAATCCACCCTGATCGTTCAGTTGACTATCATGACCCTGCTTGGCTTCGCCATGCTGGCCTGGGGCCAACTGACTGCCCGCAAGCCGGTGCTGAAGCTCAGCCTTATCTTCAACCGGCAGTTCGGCAGCGTGGTGGTGATGGGTCTCGTGCTCGGCATGGTGCTGTACGGCACGACTTATGTCATTCCGCAGTTTCTCGCGATCATTGCCGACTACAATGCGCTTCAGACCGGGTGGATCATCTTCTACATGGGGCTTCCAGCGCTTCTGCTGATGCCGATCGTCCCCTTCCTCATTCCCAGGCTCGACATCCGCATTGCAGTGGGTGGCGGCCTGGCCATCATTGCATGGAGCGGCTGGATCAGCGCCGGCCTGACGGCCGAGACCGCCGGCTCTCACTTCATCCCGGGCCAGCTGATGCGGGGCGTGGGCATCGTCTTCTGCATGCTGTTCCTGAACCAGGCGACCGTAGCATCGGTCACCAAGGAAGATGCCGGTGATGCTTCCGGAATCTTCAACGCCGCGCGCAATCTGGGAGGGTCTTTCGCGCTTGCAGGGCTGGCGACCGTGCAGGACCAGCGCAGCTGGCTGCACAGCCGGCGGATGGAGGAGTCGCTGAATGCCAACGGTTGGGACGTCCAGTCCTACCTCGGCGGGCTCCAGCAGTCGCTCGGCAGTCTCGAGGCCGCCTTTCGGACTCTTGCCGGTACCATTCAGCGCGAGGCCTTTGTCATGTCCTACAACGACATCTTCTTCGGCATGACCATCATTACCACGCTGTCGGTTCCCCTTGTCCTGTTCCTGCGACCCCTTCCCAAGGGGATGTCGCTGTCAATGCATTGATGCCCAAAGGATCGAGATGCGCTTCCCGCTGATTGCCCTTACTGCCGCCCTTCTGCTCGCCGGCTGCACCTCGGGACCTGACTACAAGGGTCCGGGAACTCTTGGTGCGGCAACACCTTCCGCAAACTTCGTCCGGGGAGGGGGCTTGGTCACCCCAGAGTCGCCCAGACTGTCTTCGTGGTGGACGCAGCTCGGCGACCCAGTCCTTACCGAGTTGCAGACGCGGGCGCTCAGCAGCAATCCGTCGCTCGAAATCGCGCGGGCGCGGATTGGCCAAGCTCGCGAGTCGGTGCGTCAGGAACAGGCGAACCGCTATCCTACCGTCGCGGCGCAGGGCACCTACGTGCGCGCCGAGTTGCCGGGCGTCGACCTTGGCACGGACAACAACGGCAGCTCTGCCGGCGCTCCGCCAGCGGAGGGCGGATCAGACGACATCTCGTCCCTCAACTTCTTCAATCTTGGCCTGAACGCCAACTGGGAGCTGGAGTTCGCCGGCGCCTCGCGCCGCCAGATCGAGAGCCTAAACGCCCAGCTCGGAGCGGCCGAGGCAAACGCGATCGACGCTCAGGTGCAGCTGACAGCGGAGGTTGGTCAGGCCTATGTCAATCTGCGCGAACGGCAGAACCGGATCGACACTCTGGGCCGCGCTCGGGCGCTTCAAGAGCAAGCCGTTGCGACCGCCCGGCAACGGTTCCAGCGTGGGACCACCGCTGCCTACGAGGTCGAGCGTGCGCAGGTCGCCCTCCGGAGCACTGAGGCCGAAGTCGCAGCCGCCGAAGCCGAAAGGGACGTGTATCTCAACGCCTTGGCGACCCTGACCGGCAGCGCCCCCGGCAGTGTCGACGGGCTATTGGCTGCTCCGGCCGAAGTGCCGCTTCCGCCGGCGGTCGTGTCGGTCGGAAATCCTGCCGAATTGCTTCAGCGTCGCCCAGACGTGCGCGCCGCCGAGCGCAACCTTGCCGCAGCGACAGCGCGGATCGGGGTCGCCGAAGCCCTGCGCTTCCCCCGGATCAGCTTCATGGGGATCCTTGGGCTTGGTGGCACCAAGCCGGGTGACTTGTTCGATCTCGGCAACATCAGCGCCATCGCCATTCCGCAGATACAGTGGCAATTTCTCGATTTCGGTCGCAATGCGTCTCGTGTGAGGCAGGCAAGGAGCGGTCTCGAGGAAGCCGAGGCGCGCTACCGGCAGGCAGTGCTCGGTGCCCTTCAGGATGCGGAAAATTCCCTTGCCCGCTTCGGACAGCAGCGACGCCAGGTGGCAGCGCTCGCGGACGTCCGAGCTTCCGCGGAGCGCCAGGCCAGGCTGACCCGGCAGCGGTTCAACGCCGGAACCACGGCCCGTGCCGAACTACTGGAAGCAGAGCGCCAGTTGACCCTTGCTGAGCAGAACCTGCGAGGCGCCACAGCGGCGCTCACCGGCAGTTACATCGCCGTGCAGAAGTCGCTTGGACTAGGCTGGGCACCTCCGGTGGTGCCCGCGAGACTTGGCAACTGATGGAAACACGGTCCAACCGTTTGCTCGTCGCCATCGTTTGCGGGCTGTTGGTTGTCGGACTGGTTTTCTTCGCCTGGTACATCGGTGCCGGGACAAGCACCTATGGTGCGAAGTACAGGATCTCCTTCAACCAAAGTGTTTCGGGCTTGGCAGTCGGAGGGCCGGTGACCATGTCCGGGGTTCGGGTCGGCCGGGTAGATAAGATCTATCTGTCGGCCGGCGAAGTTGGCGGGCCCACCGTCGAAGTAGCGCTCGACACTGATCTGCCGGTGCACGCCGGCTTTCGAGCGGACATCAGCCGGTCACTGCTCGATGGCTCCGCAGTCCTGGTGCTCCTGCCATCAACCGACGGACCGTTGATCAACCCGCCTGATGAGGACATCGTCGGCACGATTGCCGCCGTCCAGGGCGGGACCGCCACCGATCCTGCCGCGAAAGCAGTGCAGGTGTCGCAGACGCTCGACCGTGCGGTTCGGGCGCTTGATCAGACGGGCCAGGCTGACGCGGCAAGGAAGCTGGACCAGACCCGGCGTTCGACAGCAGAATGGCAGCAGAGTGTAGAGCGGCTGTTGGGTAGCGTGGGCCCTGAGCAGGTGCGCGGAGCAAGCGAGGGTATCAACAGCTTTGCTCGCAGCGCCGAAAAGCTTGAGCGCGACGTGGTCTCGAGCCGTGACGACATCGCAAATGTCAGGCGCTCGATCCGCAACGCCGGCAATCAGGCCGATCAAGTAGGACAAGCAGTCCAGCAGCAGCGCAGTTCGGTCCGCCGACTCGACGAACAAGCCGATGGGGTAGAACGGGACATCCAAGATATCCGTAAACCGGTGCAAGACCTTGGCGAGAAAGCTGACAGATTAGAACGAAGATAATCTTGCCTGTGGCGTCGTGCGGCGGTGTAGGCACGACAAATTGTGAACGCTTTTTTCTCGGCAGCACGCGGATTGAGCGCCCTTCAGCGGCAGTGTGCATGCCCTCAATCCGGCCCCTCCAATCTTAGCGGCGAGGATTGCAGGGTCTGCTATCGGGTGCCCTTAGCGATTCTATCAACGACCTGCATGGGCGCGTATCGGCCATTCGAACCCACGCCATTCCGCAGAGAGTTAGGACAGAAATTGCGGAAAGTTACTCTCAACGCCGGGATTGTCAGACCCTCGGATTGTATGCCTTTGACCGCCGAAGGTTCATTGTGTGCCTTCGACCCCTGTCCTTTTGGGCCGCCATAGCGAGAGTGTACTCTCATAAATAAGTGGTCGGGGAGAGAGGATTCGAACCTCCGGCCCCTGCCTCCCGAAGACAGTGCTCTACCAGGCTGAGCTACTCCCCGACCGACCCTCGCTTGCGGCGGGGGCCAAGGCGGGGCGGTCTTTAGGCGGGGGCGGTCAGGAGCGCAACCCTTTGCGGCTCAGTGTCCACCCGCTTTGAGAAGGTCGGGCACGCGGACCATCTTTTCGCGGGTGAAACCGGCCCTCGCCGCGGCGACTTCGGCGGCCTCGATCTTCTGCCAGTCGGCGAAGGGAACGGGATCGCAGCCGCGCGAGGCAAGCAGCCGGTCGAGCCCCACCGCCCCCTCGCGACCCGTCGGGGCGCCATCTGGCGGGAAGGCGGCCGCGATCGCGTCGGCGACCTCGTAGCCGTCGGGGCGATTGGTACCGATGGTGCCGGTCGGGCCGCGCCGTGCCCAGCCGACCGCATAGAGCCGCTCACCGATCCGCCCGCCCTCGTTTGGGAAACGGCCGAGGCCTTCGTCGAAGGGGACTCCGGGGATCGGTGGGCTGCTGTAGCCGATGCAGCTGACCACCAGGCCGGCGGGCACGGCATAGGTCTGGCCGGTCCCACGCGCCTGCCCGTCGGGACCGAGCGCGGTCCGCTCGACGATCAGCCGTTCGGCCCGGCCGTCGCCTTCGATCGCGAGCGGCTTGGCGAAGAAGTCGAAGCTGATGGTCTTGCCTTTCCCGGCTTCGGGCGCCGCCTCGGAGAATGCGCGCAGATGCTCGACGCTCTTGCGCTGCCCGGGATCGAGAGCTGCGTCGGTGCCCTGCGGCGGGAAGTCCGCCGGATCGACCAGTGGTGCCGCATCCTCGAGGTGACCGAGCTCGCCGAGCTCCTTGGGAGTCATCGCGATCTGGTGCGGTCCGCGGCGCCCGAGAACGGTGATCGAGCGGATTGCCGAATGGGCAAGCGCTTCGAAGGCATGGGCGACGATGTCCGAACCGGCGAATTCGGCCGGGGTCTTGGAGAGGATGCGAGCGACGTCGAGCGCGACGTTGCCGTTGCCGATGATCGCTGCGTCCGTCACGTCGAGCGGCGGGGCGAGGTCGGCGAAGTCGGGATGGCCGTTGTACCAGCCGACGAAGGCTGCCGAGCCGAGAACGCCGGGAAGGTCGTCGCCCGGAATGCCGAGACGGCGGTCGTGAGGCGCACCGGTCGCGAGCACCACCGCATCATAATAATGCAGCAGTTCCTCGATCGACACGTCGGCGCCGAGATGGACGTTGCCGAGGAAGCGGACGCCCGGGGTCAGTGCGACCTTCTCGTAGCGCCTGGCGACGGCCTTGATCGACTGATGGTCGGGCGCGACCCCGAAGCGGATCAGCCCGTAGGGCACCGGCAGGCGGTCGAGCACGTCGATCCCGACCTGCTCGCCATAGGCCTTGGTCAGGGCCTCGGCGGTATAGAAACCCGCGGGTCCGGATCCGACGACGGCAACATGGCGCATCTGTGCCTTCTCCCTGCCAAGGCGACGAGACTGTCACTTGCGCGGCGGGGACGCAATGCGCCGCGCGGCGCTACTTCTTGCGGCGATCCTCGAGCAGCAGGTCGCTGCCCTTGGAGCGGAGCGCCGCCTCGATCGGCTTGGCGAGCATCGCGAGCAGGCCGGGGAGCTGCAGATGGCAGCGAACCAGCGCATCCTCGACGTCGAGCCTCGCGTCGACCACCTGGCCCATCGCGGCGATGTTGAGGTCGAGCCGGTCACCCTGCCACTCGTGGGTGACGCTGGCGCCGCCCGGAATGAAGCTCGCCAGCTTGTGGACATTATCGGCGATGCGGCGGCGGGCTTCGGCACGACCCAGCTTGTGAGGAAGGTCGACGTGGACGGGCTGGGTGCTCATGCCGACGAAGTGAGCGCCGTTCAGTGTCTTTTCAAGCTGCGGCGGGCTATAAGACCCGATGCGCCTTCCCGCGGCATTGCTCCTGGCACTTTCCTGCGCCGCTCCGTCGGCCGCGCAGCTGCACCCCGTGCCGGCGCTTCCGCCGGTGGTAACCCTGCCGCTTCCCACCCCAGCGCCGGTGCAGAGCTGGACCCGGGTTCCCGGCTGGAACCCCGCCGCCGACTATGTGACGGCCGGGCAGGACGAACCGGGCTATCGCCGCTGGGTGCTCGAGCAGCCGTGGCGGCAGTCGGCGGTGCGCCAGTTCCATGACTATCTGACGGCGAGCGGGGTCTCCTTCGTCGCACCGACCTGGCAACTGCTCCGCACCGCGAGCGACTGGCAGCGCTGCGGCGCCCAGCCGTTCGAGGTGCCGCCGAGCGAGGACTGGCCCAACATCGTCAACACGCTGCGCTATGTGCGTGATCATGTGGTGCCAAGGGTCGGTCCGGTCGAGCCGGTCAGCGTCTTCCGCAACGCCGGGCTCAACCGCTGCGCCGGCGGCGCGCCTGAGAGCGTCCATCGCAGCATGAGCGCGGTCGACTTCGTGCCGCTGTCGCCGATTGATCGCCCCGGGCTGATCCGCCGCCTTTGCGCCGAGCATCAGGTCGAGGGACCGCGCTACAATGCGGGGCTCGGCTTTTACACCAAGCTGCGATTCCACGTGGACAGCTGGAAGTATCGCACCTGGGGTCGCGGCGACCATGGCGAGGTCGCCTGTCCCAAGGTGCTTCCGCCGGCCCCGTCAGTGCCCGCGACCGACGTCATCGCCGCGGCGACGGGAAGCGGGGCGACCACAACCAGGGCGGCCTCGGTGCAGGCCGCGAAGGCCGCGCCCGACCCTCTCGACAAGGACCCGCTCGCACCGCTTCGCTGAGCCCTTGTGTGGCGTTTAGGCAACACTATCTTCCCCACTGAAGAGAGGGGAAGCTGACCGCATGGACTTCGAGAAACTTACCGACCGCAGCAAGGGCTTCGTCCAGGCGGCGCAGACGATTGCCAGCCGCGAGCACCACCAGCGGATTGCGCCGGCGCACCTGCTGAAGGCGCTGCTTGACGATGAGCAGGGGATGGCGGCGGGCCTGATCCAGGCGGCCGGCGGTGATGCGTCGGCGGCCAAGCGCGAAGCCGACGCACTGGTCGCCCGGCAGCCGGCGGTGACCGGCTCGGGCGCGACCGCGGCGCCGGGGCTCGACGGCGATACGATCCGGCTGCTCGATCAGGCCGAGCAGGTCGCTCAGAAGGCCGGCGACACCTATGTCACGGTCGAGCGAATGCTGCTCGCGATGGCGCTGGCCAAGGGTACGCCGGTCGCGGACGCGCTGGCCCGCGCCGGGGTCCAGCCCCAGAGCCTGAACAGCGCGATCGAGGGCCTGCGCAAGGGCCGGACCGCCGACACGCAGGGCGCCGAGGACCGCTACGACGCGCTCAAGAAGTTCGCCCGCGACCTCACCGCGGCGGCGCGCGAGGGCAAGCTCGATCCGGTCATCGGTCGCGACGAGGAAATTCGCCGTACCATCCAGGTGCTGGCTCGCCGCACCAAGAACAATCCGGTGCTCATCGGCGAGCCTGGCGTGGGAAAGACCGCGATCGCCGAGGGGCTGGCGCTGCGCATCGCCAACGGCGACGTTCCCGACGGGATCAAGGGTCGCAAGCTGCTCAGCCTCGACATGGGCGCGCTGATCGCGGGGGCCAAGTATCGCGGCGAGTTCGAGGAACGGCTCAAGGGCGTGCTCGACGAGGTCAAGCAGGCCGAGGGCGACATCATCCTGTTCATTGACGAGATGCACACGCTGGTCGGGGCGGGCAAGAGCGAAGGGTCCATGGATGCCTCGAACCTGCTCAAGCCCGCGCTCGCCCGGGGCGAGCTGCACTGCATCGGCGCGACCACGCTCGACGAGTATCGCAAGCATGTCGAAAAGGACCCCGCGTTGCAGCGGCGCTTCCAGCCGGTGTTCGTGGGCGAACCGACGGTCGAGGATACGATCTCGATCCTGCGCGGGCTCAAGGACAAATACGCCCTCCACCACGGGATCAACATCACCGACGGGGCGCTGGTCGCGGCGGCGACGCTGTCGAACCGCTACATCACCGACCGCTTCCTGCCGGACAAGGCGATCGACCTGATGGACGAGGCCGCCTCGCGGCTCCGGATGGAGGTGGAGAGCAAGCCCGAGGAGATCGAGAACCTCGACCGGCGGATCATCCAGCTCAAGATCGAGCGCGAGGCGCTGAAGAAGGAGACCGACAAGGGATCGCGCGACCGGCTGGTGGTGCTCGAGCGCGAGCTTGCCAACCTCGAGCAGCAGTCGGCCGAGCTGACCACCCGCTGGCAGGGCGACAAGGAGAAGATCGCCGCCGAGAGCAAGCTCAAGGAGCAGCTCGACGCGCTTCGGCTCGAGCTCGAGCAGGCGCAGCGCGGCGGCGACCTCGCCCGTGCCGGCGAGCTTCAGTACGGTCGCATTCCCGAGCTGGAGCGCCAGTTGGCGGAGGCCAACGACAGCCAGGCCAATGCCATGCTTCGCGAGGAAGTCACCGCCGAGGACATCGCCTCGGTGGTCGCGCGCTGGACCGGGATCCCGATGGAGCGGATGCTTGAAGGCGAGCGCGAGAAGCTGCTCGCGATGGAAAGCATCATCGGCAAGCGGGTGATCGGCCAGGCCGAGGCGGTGAAGGCGGTCTCGACGGCGGTTCGCCGCTCGCGCGCCGGGCTTCAGGACCCCAATCGGCCGCTCGGCTCCTTCCTGTTCCTCGGGCCGACCGGTGTCGGCAAGACCGAGCTGACCAAGGCGCTGGCCGAATTCCTGTTCGACGATCCCGCCGCGATGGTCCGGATCGACATGAGCGAGTTCATGGAGAAGCACTCGGTCGCCCGGCTGGTCGGCGCGCCGCCGGGTTATGTCGGCTATGAGGAAGGCGGGACGCTGACCGAGGCGGTGCGCCGCCGCCCCTATCAGGTGGTGCTGTTCGACGAGGTCGAGAAGGCCCACTCGGACGTGTTCAACATCCTGCTTCAGGTGCTCGACGACGGGCGGCTGACCGATGGCCAGGGGCGGACGGTGGACTTCACCAACACGCTGATCATCCTGACCTCGAACCTCGGCAGCCAGTATCTCGCCAATCTCGGCGAGGACGAGCCGGCGGAGAAGGTCGAGGCGCAGGTGCTCGAGGTGGTCCGCGGCCATTTCCGACCCGAGTTCCTCAACCGGCTCGACGACATCATCCTGTTCCACAGGCTGTCGGCCAGCCACATGGCGCCGATCGTCGACATCCAGGTCAGCCGTCTCGGCAAGCTGCTGGAGGAGCGCGGGATCGTGCTCGAGCTGTCGGATGCCGCCAAGGCATGGCTTGGCCGGGTCGGCTACGATCCGGTCTATGGCGCACGTCCGCTCAAGCGGGCGGTGCAGCGCTTCCTGCAGGATCCGCTGGCCGACGCGATCCTGGCCGGCAAGGTGCGCGACGGGCAGCGGGTGCGGGTGGACGAGGGCGACGGTGCCCTCATCCTCTCACCCGCGGAAGAGGTGGCGGCCGCGGCCTAGCGCTTCGGCCCGCCCTTGGCGGCCGGGGCGACCGACCGGTCGAGGCTTGCGAGCGCGCAGGTCATCGTCGGCGTGACCACCCGGCTGCTCCGGTCGAAGCGCTGGAAGCCGTTGGTGTCGAAGCCGACCGAGAAGCCGTCGAGGACGCCCGGGCAGCGCGCGGTGAACGCGCCATAGTACCAGTGGCCGAGCCGATCGCGCAGGTAGATGCCGCGATCGTTGTCGGCATGGAAGTCGCGAATGCCATCGGTGTTTGCATAATCGATGGCGGCGTTACCCGGGGCCGAAGCCGGGCTTACGGCGAGCGCAAGCGCGAGGATGATCGGGGTCATGGAAGTCTCCTAACCGATTCTGGCTTAACGCTCATTGACCGGATGCGGTCGCATGCGACTCGATCATCGGGCCGAGCCACGGCCGGTAGGGTTCGGCGGCACCGATGCCGGCGGCGTTGATCGGGCGCCGCACCTGCGCCGTGCTTGCGGTCGTCACATCCGCCCCACCCTCCTCGGGTCGGAGCATCGCCGCGTCGAAATCGAGGTCGGCGCCCGCGGAAATGGCCCGGATCATCGGCTCGGGGTCCGCCACCAGGTCGGCATTGTCGACGGTCATGAAGCGTCGCGGGGCGGCCTTGGTCCAATGGTCGAGCGCCTGCGCGTCGGCGGCGACTCGGCGGCCGGTCTCGGCAAGGTCGAGGCTCCACTCCACCCCCCTCGCGAAGTAGGTCCTGAAGGCCGACCAGCCATTGTCGATCGGCTCGCGCCGGCACCAGAAGATCGGCGCCCTGGGGAAGAGCGCGAGCAGCAGGCCGAGGTAGCTGCCCGCTTCCAGCGTCTTGTCGACGAAGCGACCGTCGGGGCCGAGCCGCTCGCTGGCGAGGTGAAGGTAGAGGCGGACGAGGCTGTTGGGATCGTTGCCGGCATCGAGCCAGCGGCGGAGCGCGGGAGCGTCGGTCCCGCCGACTTCCTGGGCGAGAATACGGAAGAGGCCGAGCTCCTCGCCGCCGCCGCTCACCGCGGGGTGGCGGGTCAGGATCTGCTGGACGAGGGTCGAGCCCGAGCGCGGCAAGCCCGTGACGAAGATGACGCGGCGGTGATCCTCGTCGATCCGGGCGTTGACCTCGGCGATCAGCGATGGCGGGAAGGCCAGCGCGGTCTGGGCCGGAGCGCGCCAGGCGCTGACCCGTCCACCCGCCTGCGCCCGGGCCAGTCCGGCACCCTCGGCGAAGGCGGCGAAGGCGCCGGCATGGTTCTTGCGCTGGTGGCGCGCGCGGCCAAGCGCATAGCCGAGCGCAGCCCGATCAGCCGGCGTTCCGGCGGGTTGTGCCCAGGCATGCTCGAGGCGCTCGGCTAGCCCGGGCTCGGCGCGAAAGTCGGCGATCTCGGTCAGGGCGAGCCAGGCCTGGCCGGCGCCGGGCCTTTTGGCCACCGCCCGCTCGAGAAATGGCCGGGCCTCGGCGGGGAAGCCGCGATTGAGGGCGAGCGAGCCCCGGAGAAAAGCGTTGGAGGCCGCGTGGGGAACGTCGGCGGGCAGCGCGGCGATCTCGGCCGCGGCCCGGTCGAGCCGGCCGGTCTGTGCAAGCATCACCGCGCGGGCAAAGCGAGCGGGTGCGCTTCCCGCGGCGGCCTCCACGAAGCGGTCCATCGCCTCCAGGGCGAGCGTGATCTCGCCGTTGCGGACGAGCGCGGTGGCGAGGGCCTGCCACTGCGGACCGAGCGGCGCGCGGGCCGCGAGGAGGCCGCGAGCGCCTTCGTTGACGTCGACCCGCTGCTGGGTCGTGAGGCCGCGCTTCAGGCGGTCCAGCGCGGCGGTGACCTCGGCAGTCATCGCCCGGCTCTACGAGGTCGATGGCACAACAAAAAGGGGGCAGGTTTCCCTGCCCCCTTTCCGTTGGTTGGTCGTGCTTGGCGACTTAGCGCTGGGCACCGCCGAAGCGGAGGGCCCAGGTCAGGCGCACGCTGCGCGGCGACTGATAGCCGCTGACGAGCTTGTAGTCCGGACGGACCGAGCCGTCGTCGTTCTCGCCGAACTCGATGTAGTCGGTCTTCGACGCCCAGTTGAGGACGTTGAACACGTCGACGCGGAAGCTCGAGCGACCCAGGTACGCCGGCAGCTGGAACTGCACGCCGAGGTCGAGGTTGCGGAGCCACTTGCCCTTGAAGGCCGAACCGCGCGGAACGATCACGCTGTCCGTGCTTCCGCCGTTGCCGAGCGGGTTCGAGCAGTAGAAGGACGCCGCGCCGTAGGCCGGAGCGAACGGATCGGTCGGGTGGACGCCGATGCACGAGAAGTTGCGCGGCGACTGGACGGTCAGGTTACCACCGATGGTGATGGTATCGACCGGCTTCCACGAACCGAACAGCTTGAAGGTGTGCTTCCGCTCGTTGGCGAGGATGCCGTAGGCACCGTCGACCAGACCCGGCTGATCGAAGTCCTGCGTCAGGCCTGCGTCGTCCTGGTTGTTGTCCGACTTGACCGAGCCTTCGTAGTTCCCGCGGACCTTCTGCCAGGTGTAGCTGAAGTCGAAGCCGTAGGTTCCGTTGAAGGCCTTGCTCAGCTGGAATTCGACCGCGTCATACTTACGGGTCGGCTTCGGATAGCCGAGGTCGGCGGCGCTGAGGGTCACGACGTCGCACTGCCCGGCGATCGAGCAGTCGCCGTCGAGACGGACGGTGATGTCCTTGCCCGGGTTCGCCAGCACATACTGGTGGAAGCCGGTGAACACGTCGGCGCAGCCCGCGATGCCATTCTCATCGCAGTAGGCGAGCACCGCGGCGTCGATCGCCACGTCCTCGAGCGTCGTCTTCAGGCGACGGTTGATGTAGCGCAGGCCGAAGGTCCAGTCGCCCATGCGGTGGGTGCCGCCGAGGATGAACTCGTCCTGGTACATCGGGTCGAGACCCTCCGCGACCAGCGTGTCGGTCGGACCCGCGACACCATCCGAGAAGGTGGTGAAGCAGTTCTGACCCGCACCCGGACCGAAGTTCGGGCAGGTGCCGGTGTTGGCGGCGGTGAGCGGCCCAAGCAGCGGAGCGCCGTTGGCACCGAACAGCTGACCGACGGGGATGCCGTTGCCGGTGGTGGCATTGCGGTTCACGCCGGGCAAGTAGCTGAAGCGCTGCTCGTAGAAGATTTCCGCGCCGCCGAGACGGATGTTCGTGTTGGTCGGAACGCCGAGGTAGTAGCGACCCCAGAAGGCGTTCAGCTTCGTGCGCTTGTCGCCGAACAGGTCGAACGAGGCGCCGAGACGCGGAGCCCACTGGTTCTTCTGCTCGATGAACTTCGCACCGGTCACGCCATAGTTGGCGTAGTTGTCGTTACGAAGACCCAGGTTCAGGTTGAGGCGCTCGTTGAAGAGGTCCCAGCTGTCCTGGATGTAGTAAGCGGTCTGCTTCGACTCGAAGGCACCCGTGTTGATGTAGGTCCGGGCGCGGATGTAGTTCGCGGTAAAGCGATAGATCCGGTCGCCGGTGTAGAAGGTGTTCTCGGCGCTCTCGAGATCCTCGCGATCCCAGCCCACGCGGAAGTTGTGACGGCCGAGGAAGTTCGCGATGATGTTGGCATCGACGCGATAGACGGTGCGCTTGTCCTTGCCGTTGGTCGGCGCGATCGGAACACCCGAAGCGGTGGTCGTGGTGATCGTGCCGAACGACGGCGAACCGACACCGGCGCCGAGGTTCGACTGGATGATCGGAACCGAGATACCGGCGACCACGTCCTCGCGGCGGTAGTTGTTGACGCCGTACAGCGCCGACAGGGTGAACCAGTCGGTGAACTGACCGATGTAGTTCTTGCCGCCGAGACGGTTCTTCTCACGACCGGTGCTGATGCCGGTCAGCGTGCCGTCGTTGCCCGACACGTTGAGATAGTCGGTGTAGAGCGTCCGGTCGTCCGACCAGAAGGTGCCCTCGAGGCGGTGACCGTCGATCGGAATGGCGTCGAGCTTGAGGCCGTAGAACGGGGTCGACGAGGTCGTGCGGAAGCGGAAGCCGCCGGTGACGCTGGTGTCTTCGTTCTTGCTGTAGCGCGGCGTGAACAGGCCGTAGAAGAACAGCCGGTCCTTGATGATCGGACCCGAGGCGTAGAAGTTCGCCTGCAGGTTCTCACGATAGTCGCGCTCGTTGAGGTTGCGGATCTGGCCGCTGCGGTTCGCGAAGGTGTTCGGCGAATCGCTCTGCAGCTTGTCCGGCGACCAGGTGATGACCGAGCCGTACTCGAAGTTGTTGGTACCCGACTTGGTCACCGCCGAGGTGACGCCGCCGAGCGCGCGGCCGTATTCGGCCGTCCAGCCGCCGGTGCGCACGTCGAAGGTACGGTAGAACTCGAACGGAACGGTGCTGTTGCCGACCAGGGTACGGAAGTTGGTCGTGTTGAGACCGTTCACGTAATAGCTGTTCTCGGCGATCGTCGCGCCGCCGAAGCTGACGCAGTCCGAGCAGTCCGCGAAGCCCGAGTCGCCCTGGTTGGTGCCGGGAGCGAGCAGGATGAGGCCGGTCTGGGTGCGCGGCACCGGAACGTTCTCGACCAGGCGGGCGACGTCGATCGACAGGCCGGTGGTGGTCGAACCGAGGTCGTTGGTGCGGACGCGGCGACCGGTGATGGTCACGGCGCCGGTTTCACCCGAGCCGGCGGTGTTGGTGGAAGCACCGGCGGGCGAGCCGCTGGCTTCGGCAGTGTAGGAGAAGCCGGCCGTCTGACCCGCGGTGACGGTCAGCGTCGGGTCGTTGACGACCTCGCCGCCAGCGCCGCGGATGTTCAGCGTGTAGGCGCCGGTCGGCAGGTTCTGGATCTCGAAGCGGCCATTGGCATCGGTCGTCGTCGAGCGGGTGAAGCCCTGCTCGTTCGACGTGATGGTCACGGTCGCGCCGGCGAGCGGTGCATTGGCCGCGTTGGTGACGGTGCCGCTGACACCACCACGGGTGTAGTCCTGCGCCGACGCTGGCGCCGCGAGCATGACAGGCGTCAGGCCAGCGCCGAGGATGGCGACTGCCCGCAGCGCAGCCGAAGCGCGAAGGTATGACTTCATCTGAAAACTTCTCCCACTTAGGCCCTTCCCGGACCCCAGGTCTTGCCCGGCCACCCCCTTCCCAGGGAGCCGTGCGCCCGCGATTGGTCGTCGAGAAGAGGGTGTGAGTAAAGTCGAGGCGAGGGGCTACAGTGTCGAACGCCGGGGGACTGTTGCGTTCGTGTTACATCGCCAAATGCAACTGCGCGCCTTGTAACGTGGTTTCTGGCGCGAGCTTTTCTTTCGATTTCCGTGATTTAGCGCTTCATCCGGAGCGGAGTGGTGCTGCTCCGCATCGGTGTTGACAGTTTGTTCGCGTGAAGCGCGGCCGGCACCCGCCGTGCGCCAGAGGCACTTCAAGAAGGCAGGTTTTCGGCGGCGAAGCGACTCAACCGCGCGCCTTCTCCTCCGCCGCGAGGCTTGCGGCGGCGTCGACATAGGCTTCCTGCCGGGCCACGCTCCAGTAGCGCAGCGCGTCAAGCGGAATGCTGGCGCCGGTCACCGCGCAACGGACGTGGTCGCCGTCGCTGAGCAGGCGAAAGGTCCCAGCCATATAGTGGATCCGGGCTTCCCGGCCGCTGCCAGCCATGAGCATCGAGGTCTCGCTTCCTAGTCGAACAGATTGGGTTGCGGGGCGACATAGGCGCGCTTGAGAGTGCGCTCAACCTTGGTGGCCGGTGGAGCGGGCAAGGTGCCGGTCGTCGCGTCGACGAGCCCGTCGCCGAAGTGCAGGCGGAGCGCTCCGGCCGCTTGCGCATCGGCCGCGTGTACCAGGGTCCGGCCGTCGGCGGCGGCGGTGACCCGGACGAAGCCGCGCTTCAGCGGGCGTTCTGGATGAACCAGCTCGATCATCTTGGCCGCGCTTGCGAGCCGGTCTGACAGGCGCTGCACCTTCTGCTCGAGAAGCTGCGGACGAAGCCGCGCGGTGACCAGGTTCATCCCGGCCTCGGCCTTGTGCGCACGGGCGGCGAGACCGCGCGGAAGCCGCTCGCCAAGCTCGTCGAAGCGCTGGCGACGAAGTCCGAGCAGCGCCTCCGGCGCGGGCAGCCGGCAGCTGGTCAAGGCGAGCCGCTCGCGCGCATCGTTTGCGCGGCGAGTGAGGCAGCGGCGCTTGCGCGCCATATAGTCGTCGAGCAGCGCGAGAAGCTCGGCCCGGACGGGGACCGCCAGCTCGGCCGCGGCGGTCGGGGTCGGCGCGCGCAGGTCCGAGGCGTGATCGATCAAGGTGGTGTCGGTCTCGTGGCCGACCGCGCTGATCAGCGGGATCGGCGACTCGGCCGCCGCGCGCACCACCTCCTCTTCGTTGAAGGCCCACAGATCCTCGATCGAGCCGCCGCCGCGGGCGACGATGATCAGGTCGGGCCGGGTCTCGTAGGTGGCGAACCCGCGAATGGCCGCGGCGACCTTGCTCGCCGCACCCTCGCCCTGGACCGGCACCGGCCAGACGATGACCCGTGTCGGGCAGCGATCCTCGAGCCGGTGGAGAATGTCGCGGATCACGGCCCCGGTCGGCGATGTGACGACGCCGATCACCCTGGGCAGAAAGGGAAGCGGGCGCTTGCGGCTGCTGTCGAACAGCCCCTCGGCGGCAAGCGCCTTCCGCCGCCGCTCGAGCAGCGCCATCAGCGCTCCCTCGCCGGCGAGCTCCATCCGTTCGATTACGATCTGATATTTGGAGCGGCCCGGGTAAGTCGTCATCTTGCCGGTGGCGATGACCTCGGCCCCGTCTTCGGGCCGGAAGGCGAGGCTGCCGGCGGCCCCGCGCCAGATGACCGCGTCGATGCAGGCCGCATCGTCCTTGAGGGTGAAGTAGCAATGGCCCGAGCTGTGCCGCTTCCAGCCCGAGATCTCGCCGCGGACCCGAACCCGGCCGAAGCGGTCCTCGACCGTGCGCTTCACCGCCTGGGCAAGCTCGCCGACGCTCATGGCAGGTGAATTGTCGCCTTGGCTCCGCTCGGCTAGGAGGCCGCCTGGCATGTCAAAGGGATCCATCACTGTCCTGCTGCTGGGCTCTGGCGGGCGCGAAGATGCGCTGGCCATGGGTCTGAGGCAATCGCCGAGCTGCGATAAGCTGATCGCGGCTCCGGGCAACCCGGGAATCGCGCGCTGGGCAACCTGCGTCGCGCTCGATCCTACCGATGCCGAAAAGGTGGTGGCGCTGGCCCGCGAGCACAATGCCGGGCTGGTGGTGGTCGGGCCCGAGGCGCCGTTGGTGGCAGGTGTCGCGGATGCCTGCGCCGAGGCCGGCATCCCGGTCTTCGGACCGGGCGCCGCCGCCGCGATACTCGAGGGAAGCAAGGGCTTCACCAAGGACCTCTGCCTCGCCGAGAGCATCCCGACCGCGCGCTATGTCCGGACCGACGACACAGACTTCGCGCTCGCCTCGCTGAGCGAGTTCGGGCTGCCGGTGGTGATCAAGGCCGACGGGCTGGCGGCGGGCAAGGGCGTGACCATCGCAGAGACCGCCGAAGAGGCCGAGGAGGCGGTCCGCGCGGCAGGAGGCGGGCCGCTGGTGATCGAGGAATTCCTCCGCGGCGAGGAAGCAAGCCTGTTCGCGCTGGTCCATGGCGAGGAGGCGGTGGTGCTGGCCTCGGCCCAGGACCACAAGCGCGTCGGCGAAGGGGATAGCGGCCCCAATACCGGCGGTATGGGCGCCTATTCGCCGGCTCCGGTGCTGACTGGCGAACTCGAGCAGCGGGCGATGGCCGAGATCGTGATCCCGACCGCACGGGCGATGGCGAGGGCTGGTACGCCGTTCGTCGGGGTCCTCTACGCCGGGCTGATGCTGACCTCCGACGGGCCCAAGCTCATCGAATATAACGTCCGCTTCGGTGACCCCGAATGCGAGGCGATCATTCCGCGGCTCGAGGGCGACCTCGTCCAGCTGCTGCTCTGCGTCGCCGAGGGGCGCATGGGGGATGTCCGACCGCAGCTGTCGGACACGCACAGCATGACGGTGATCGTCGCCGCCGAGGGATATCCCGGCACCCCGAAAAGGGGTGGGCCGATCGACGGCATCGAGGCCGCCGAGCGGGTGCCCGGAGTGACCGTCTTCCACTGCGGGACCGCCCGCCATGCGTCGGGCGCGCTGCTCGGCGCCGGTGGCCGGGTGCTCGCGGTGACGGCGCTCGGCCCGAGTCTGGCCGAGGCGCGGGCCCGGGCCTATCAGGCGGTGGACGCGATCGACTATCCCCACGGCTTCCATCGGCGGGACATCGGGTGGCGTGAACTGGAGCGTTCCGAATGACACCCAGGCAGATCCTGCTCTTCGGAGCGCTCGCCACCATCGGCGTGGCGGAGCTCTGGCATGGGCCGCTGGGCTCGGCGGCGGACCTCGAGCGCAGTGTCGAGACGCGCGCCAACACCGCCCTCGCCAACTTCGGCGTGCCCGAGATCAGGGCAAGCCTGGCCGAGCAGCCGCTCCGACGGACGCTGATCCTGTCGGGTCCGGCCGACGACTTCCAGCGCCGCGCGCTGGTTGAGACCATGGGCAGGCTTCCGGGCGTGAACGAGGTGCACTGGGATCCGCGAAGCCCGGTCGTCGACCATTTCGCCGCGAGCCGCGCCCGGCGCCAGCAGCAGCAGCAGCAGCAGCAGCAGCAGCAGCAGCAGCAGCAGCAGGGAGCGAAGTGATGCCGACCCTGCCATTGTTCGTCGAGGCAGCCTTGCTCGGGCTCGGGGGTTTCGGCTTCGGACTGGTCCTCGCTTATCTGGCCGAGCTTCACCGCCGGCGCCAAACCAGGGGTTGGAATGACTGAACTGTGGAATGCCTATTGGCCGATGATCCTCGTCGCGGTGGCGATCGGCCTCATCGTTGGCCTCGTCGCCTTTCGCCGGCCCAAGCAGAAGGTGACCTTGAGCAAGACCGATGCACCGGTCCGTCCGCACATGGCGGCGGTGACCGAAGAGCGCCCGGTCCCCTCCCCGCTCGACCATGACGGCGGCGGGGAAGGCGAAGGCGTCGGCGACGAGATCGCGGCGGCTGCCAGCGACGTGGTCGGCCAGTTCGTCGGCGCCAAGGTCCACTCGAACCTGCCCGGAAGCCACGGCGTGCCCGACGACCTCCAGCGCCTGAAGGGCGTCGGCCCCAAGCTTGCCGGGCTGCTTCAGGAGCGCGGGCTGACCCGCTATGAGCAGATTGCCGCGCTGACCCCGGAAGAGGTCACTGCACTCGATGCCGACCTCGGCGCCTTCAAGGGCCGCCTGACCCGTGACCGGGTGGTCGAGCAGGCCGGCTTCCTCGCCCGCGACGATCGCGAGGGCTATGAGGCGACGTTCGGAAAAATCTGAGAAATCAGACGTCCAAATCCTACGAAGTTACCGAAGTTACCCTGGTGAGCGGTCGACGCGCACGAGGGTAACTTCGGGTGGCTCGCAGCGCCGGACACGAGCTTCCGGGAGCAGCCAAGCAGGCGAAATCCTACTAGGCAAGGGCCGCGACGGCGGCGGTCCTAGAGATAGTCGGCGAGGGTGAAATTGACCGTGCGCCGCTGACCGCCACGCTCGATCTCGAGGGTGACCGGAGTTCCCGCACGGCTACTCGTCTGGCGGATGATCTCGGCCAGCCGCTGGCCCACGACAACATCGCCCGGGCGGACACCGGCGGCGGCGGCGGGACTGCCGTTCCCGACATCGATCACGGTCGGCCGGCCGCGCTCCTCCTCGACCCACAGACCGGCGCGATTGTAGCCGTCGGCAAGCGCAGGCGTGCCGTGCGGCTGGACCCACAGGGCCTTGTTCGCGACGTCGGTCGACAGGTTGAAGTGGCGGATGATCTGGAGGCCGATGATTCCGTCCTCGTTCTGCCCGAGGCCATCACGGCGAAGCAGTGCGATTGGCCGCTCGAAGCGCTGGCCGCCGAATTCGATATGGTCGAGCCGGACGAGACGGCCCATTCCGCCCTTGCCACCGATCCCGCTGGTGCGCTGGGGCGCATAGGGCCGGTCGTCGTTCCACAGGCCGAGCGTCTTGGCCGCGCGCTCGTGGAGCGACAGGCTGCCCGGCGCGCCGGTGTCGAGCAGGAAGCGCAGTCTGCGCCCGTTCACCGCGGCGTCGCCATAGAGACGCGGCGACAG
The DNA here is from genome assembly GCF_039538045.1 of Sphingomonas swuensis. Lineage (NCBI taxonomy): Bacteria > Pseudomonadati > Pseudomonadota > Alphaproteobacteria > Sphingomonadales > Sphingomonadaceae > Sphingomonas > Sphingomonas swuensis. The sequence continues at coordinate 28,903 of NZ_BAABBQ010000001.1, forward strand.
CGAGCCCGTCCCGGTCCCTCCCTGGATGCCGCCGCCAAGCTTGGTGAAGCCCGAACGGTTGGGCCGACCGCCCGGATAGACCCGCCACTCGCCCGCCTCGATGTCGAGATCGCTGTCGAGCGCGGTGAGCAGGCCCGCGGCGAAGGCGCCCTGGATCCCGCCGCCGAGGTTGCGGTCGAGCCCGGCGAAGGCGACGCTCGGCTGGCGGATGCCGCCGCCGAGGACGACGTCGGGCGCAAGGTAGAGCGGCAGCTCGGCGACCCCGCCGATCCCGCGAAAGCGCGTGGTACGCTTGCTGACGAGCGCCAGCTCGCGGGCATAGCCGGGGTTGATGAGGCTGAGCTCGGCCCCGGTGTCGAAGGCGAAGGGCACCGGGGCCCGCCCGCCGATCGAGGTCGGGATGACGACCCAGCGCCCGACGATCGCGATCCTGCTGACGATGACCGGCGACTGGGCGAGCGCGGGTCGGGGCAGTGCGGCCACGGCGGCGGACGCGCCGAGCAGCGTCAGGAGATGGCGACGATTCAAGGGAGCACCTCGGAAACGCGGGAACAGAGCCGTCAGGCTAGCCCGAAGCATCGCGGAGGCAAGCCGCGAAATGACGCCGCGTCTACTTCCGTGGCACCCGGCGCATCCGTGCCGCGACGCTGCCATTCTCCATCACGATGAGGGTGTCGCCCTTGAACTGGAACTGGAGTGGACGATCGGCCACGCCGAAGCGATCGGGAGCGAGAGGGACGAGGACGAAATCCGTGCCGCCCGAGGTCAGGACCAGTTCGTCGCCCCTGACTCGAACGAGCGCGCTGCCCTCGCCCGTATATTCGCCTGCGAGATCGAGCAGCGCGGCGGCGGACAATTTGACCGGGGCGAGTTCCGGAACGCCCGCCGCATGGCCAAAGCTGACGACCCGGCGCATGCGCCATCGACCGGCGGACTGCTGCCACAAGGAGATGAAGCGCGCACTTCCGCTCGGCTGCGCCGCGCCACCATCGATCGAGCGGAGGAAGCGGTGCTCGCCCGTCAGGAGCCCGAAGCCCCCGGCGAGCGGTTCGAAGCGGATCGAGGACGGGACCGCCCGGCGGGTCACGCGCTCGCCGCGCTTGCCGCAAGGACCGCGCATCATCGAGGCGGCGATCGGCATGGCCCCGACGGTGAGGCCCGTGCGATCATGGTAGAATTCGGCATCGGTGGTGAAGAGCGCCGCCATGCTTTTCGCATCGCAGCGCTCGAAGGCGGCCCAGAAGGCCGAGTCCGCCTGCCGTATCTGGACCTCGGGGCCCTGCGCCGGGCGAGCGGGGGCGGAAGCGGCCACCGGTTGGGAGGCGAGGATCACCAGCAGCGGCAGAAGAAGGGCCCCAGGGCTCCGCCCATTGAGCGAGACGTGCATGCAAATACCCCTGCGGCGCTAGGTGACTTGCAATACTAATACACCGTGGGGACGGTCTCGCAAGAGCGACACGGAAAAGCCCCGCCGCGGTGCGTGCCGGGCGGGGCTTTCCTGGTCGACGGATCGTTCGATCAGCCGGCGTGGCCGGCCAGCGCGGCGAGCAGGAGCAGCGCCACGATGTTGGTGATCTTGATCATCGGATTGACCGCCGGGCCGGCGGTGTCCTTGTAGGGATCGCCGACGGTGTCGCCGGTCACCGCGGCCTTGTGGGCCTCGCTGCCCTTGCCGCCGTAATTGCCATCCTCGATATACTTCTTGGCATTGTCCCAGGCGCCGCCGCCGCTGGTCATCGAGATGGCGACGAACAGGCCGGAGACGATCACGCCGAGGAGCAGTGCGCCAAGCGCCGCGAAGCCCTGCTCACGCCCGGCGACGGCCGCGACGATGAAGTAGACCGCAATCGGCGCGAGCACCGGAAGCAGCGAGGGGATGATCATCTCCTTGATCGCGGCCTTGGTGACGAGGTCGACCGTGCGGGCGTAGTTGGGCCGGCTGGAGCCGTCCATGATGCCCGGATTGGTGCGGAACTGCTCGCGCACGTCGAGCACCACGTCGCCCGCGGCGCGGCCGACGGCGGTCATGCCCATCGCTCCGAAGAGATAGGGCAGGAGCGCGCCGAGCAGCAGGCCGACGACGACGTAGGGATTGCTCAGGCTGAAATCGACCGCGTTGGTGATCCCGAGGTCGCCCGAGAACTCCTTGAGGTCGGTGGTGTAGGCGCCGAACAGCACCAGCGCGGCCAGCGCGGCGGAGCCGATGGCATAGCCCTTGGTGACCGCCTTGGTGGTGTTGCCGACCGCGTCGAGGGCGTCGGTGCGATGGCGCACCTCATCCTCCATGCCGGCCATCTCGGCGATGCCGCCGGCGTTGTCGGTGACCGGGCCATAAGCGTCGAGGGCGACGACCATTCCGGCCAGGGCAAGCATCGCGGTCGCCGCGAAGGCGATGCCGATCAGCCCCGCGAGGAGGTAGGAGCTAATGATCGCGACGCAGATGACGATCGTCGGCATGGCGGTCGACTCAAGGCTGATGGCGAGGCCCTGGATGACGTTGGTGCCATGGCCCGTCTCCGACGCCTTGGCGATCGACTTGACCGGGCGATAGTTGGTGCCGGTGTAATATTCGGTGATCCAGACCAGGAGCCCGGTGACGGCGAGGCCGATCATCATGCACCAGAAGAGGTCCATGCCGGTGAAGCCGCCGGTCTGCTCGGCGACCGCGCCGGTGACGTCGGTGCCGGCCGCCTCGGGTCCGCCGATGACCGCGTTCATGTCGCCAAGGGCGTAGGCCGTGGCGAGATAGATGAGCGGGATCGAGAGGATCGCGGTGGTCCAGAAGCCCTTGTAGAGGGCGCCCATGATCGACTGGCCCTTGCCGAGGCGGACCATGTAGGTGCCGATGATCGAAGTGATGATGCAGACCCCGCCGACCAGCAGCGGAAGGCTCATCAGCGCGGTCAGCCCCTCGACGCTGGAGTTCACCAGCAGCGCGGTCAGGACCATGGTCGCGCCGACGGTCACGACATAGGTCTCGAACAGGTCGGCGGCCATGCCGGCGCAGTCGCCGACATTGTCACCGACATTGTCGGCGATGACGGCCGGGTTGCGGGGATCGTCCTCTGGAATGCCGGCCTCGACCTTGCCGACGAGGTCGGCGCCGACGTCTGCGGCCTTGGTGAAGATGCCGCCGCCGAGACGGGCGAAGATGGAGATGAGCGAAGCGCCGAAGGCCAGCGCGACGAGCGCGTCGATGACGGTCCGGTCATCGGGCGCGCGGCCCTGGATGCCGACCAGCACGTAGAAGAAGCCGGCGATGGCGAGCAGCGCGAGACCGGCGACGAGCATCCCGGTGATGGCGCCCGAGCGGAAGGCGGTGGTAAGCCCGCCCTGAAGCGAGACTCGTGCGGCCTCGGCGGTACGGACGTTGGCACGGACCGAGATGTTCATCCCGATATAGCCCGCGGCGCCCGAGAGCACTGCGCCGACGACGAAGCCCGTCGCGGCGATCGGGCCGAGGAAATAGAAGACGAGGACGGCGACGACGACACCGACGATGCCGATGGTGGTGTACTGGCGGCCGAGATAGGCCTGAGCGCCTTCCTGGATAGCGGCGGCGATGTCGACCATCCGCTGGTTACCGGCCGGCGCGCGGAGCACCTGGCCTGACGTGACGATACCGTAGACAACTGCGAGCACCCCGCAGGCGATCGCGATCAACACAAGTGTCATGGGTGTTCATTCCCCCGTCCTGTTGTGAACGAAGGTTGTAAGCGGCGATTCGGCCCTGTCTAGGCCAGCAGGAAGGCGGTCACGGCACCCGACAGCAATCCGGCCAGCGCGAAGCTGATCCGCCGCAGCTCAGGATGGGTGATGCTCATAACCGAGGCGCTCCGGCAACGGCACTGGGCCGAGGTCGTCGACGAGGGTGAAGACCCCGTTGTCCACCAGCTCGCCGACGGGGGTGATCCTGACGGGTTCGCCTTGCCAAAGCGTTAACCCATCCACCGCGGGCGGGAGGGCGACGAGGAGCGCATAGTCGTCGCCGCCGGTCGCCGCGAACAGGCGGGCCGCGCGGTCCTGCCCGCGCTCGGCGACGAAGGCCGAGGACAGCGGCAGGCTGGCAAGGTCGAGGTGGAGGCCGCAACCGCTCGCCCGGGCGAGCCGCCAAGAGTCGAGCAGAAGTCCGTCGGAGACGTCCATGGTCGCCGTCGCGTGCGGCGCGAAGGACGCCCCGAGGTCGAGCAATGGAATGGGTCGCCGGTAGATGTCGACGAGGAGGCCGGTGGCGGCGCGATCGGCGAGGAGGCAGGCAAGGCCCGCGGCGCTGTCCCCGACTGTTCCGACCAGCCACAGCCGATCGCCCGGTCGCCCGCCCGAACGCGACGGGACAGCCGCGGCAGCGCGGCCGATCGCGGTCAGGCCGAGGACCCGCGGAGCACCCGCGGGAAGCGCGACCGTGTCCCCGCCGAGCAGCGGCAGCCGGTAATGCTCGCACAGTTGCGCGAGTCCGGCGAGGAAGCGCTCTTCCCAGCCGGGATCGTGGCCGATGGAGAGCGAAAGCAAGGCTCCGACCGGGGCGGCGCCCTTGGCGGCGAGGTCGGAAAGATTCACCGCGCCGAGCTTCCAGCCGACGCTCTCGGGCGGGTCGCTGGGGAGATAATGAACGCCCTCGACGACCGTGTCGTGAGTGAGGACGAGGTCGCCGAGGAGCGCGACATCGTCGGCGAGGCCGCGCGCGGCGGGATTGGTGGCGAGGGTGCGAAGCTGGTCGAGGAGGCTTGCTTCCGAGGTCACCCTATCCCCGCACGTCCCTGGCGATGCCGTCGAGGAGGCCGTTGACGAACTTGACGTCCTTCTCGTCGAAGAAGGCGTGGGCCACGTCGAGATATTCGTCGATCACCGTGCCGACGGTGACATCGGGGCGGGCGATCAGCTCGTAGGTGCCGGCGCGGAGGATGGCGCGCATCGAGCGGTCGAGCCGCTCCAGCTTCCAGCCTTCGGCGAGACGCTTGCTGACCAGCCCGTCGATCTCGGCAGCGCGGGCGGTGACGCCGCGGACGAGGTCGTCGAAGAAGTCCATCTCGGCGTCGACCATCGTCACTTCGTCGATCGTCTGGCCGAAGCGGTGCTGGTGGAATTCGTGAAGCAGGATGGGCGTGGGGGTGCCTTCCATCTCCTGCTGGTAGAGCGCCTGGACGGCGGCGAGGCGGGCGGCCGAGCGGGCGCGGCTCTTCTTGGGCTTGGGCTTGCTGTTTGGCTGGGACATGGGGCCGGGCCTATGCGCCTGTCGGCAGTTCAAGGAAAGAGCGCAGCGCCGCGGCGACCGGCTCGGGCTTCTCCCAGGGCACGAAGTGGCCGGCGTCCTCGATCCGGACGATCCTCAGATCCTCGACCAGTGTGTCGAGGCCGTCGAGCTGGAGCGGGAGCAGTGCCTTGTCCTTCATCCCCCAGACGACCAGCGTCGGGACGGCAATCTTCGGGAAGGCGCGGAGGAGGAAGTCGGGCAGCGGCACGGTGACACCCGGCGGCGGGACCATCACCGCGGCGCCGCGATACCAGTTTAGCATCGCGTTGAAGACGCCGGGCTGCGACCATTCGGCGATATATTGCGCCTTATCGTCCGCCGGAATGCTGGCGAGGTCGACATGGCCCGAGAAGCTCTTGTCGAAGAACGCCTCCCAGCCGATTGTCTCGGGGTAATGCTCGAAGCCCGGGGCGCGGAAGGCGGTGATGTACTGCGAGGCGGCGCGCTGGTCGGAATCCTCGATCAGGCTCTTCTGGAAGAGGACCGGATGGGGCGCGTTGACGATGGCGAGGCGTTTGAGGCGCGGGTCGCCGCGGAGCGCCGCCGCCCAGCTGACCGCCCCGCCCCAGTCGTGACCGACGAGGGTGAACGCATCGAGGCCGAGCCGGTCGACGAGCGCGAACAGGTCGCCCACGATCTTGTCGGTGGCATAATCGGCCTTGTCCTGCGGCGCGCCCGAAGCGGCGAAGCCGCGCTGGTCGGGCATGATCAGCCGGTAACGGTCCTCGAGCAAGGGTACGAGGCGGCGCCAGGTGCGGTGGCTCTCGGGAAAGCCGTGGAGAAAGACGATCGCCGGGCCGTCTTCGGGTCCGGCGGTGGCGACGTTGAGGGTGACCCCGGTCGACAGTGCGTGGCGGGTGAAGGTCGTCACGTGGGGATGATCCTCTCTTCTCGCTGGCACAGGCGACGGTAGTCGGCGGCGCTGGCGAGGGCCGCGGCATCGGCCTGCCGGGCGCGCTCGAGCGCAAGATCGAAGGTCGACCGATCGACCGGAGCCGAGCCGAGCTCGCGTCCGTCGCGGGCGAGCCTCACCAGCCGGAGCGGCGCCCGGCTCGCCAGCAGCGCGGCGAGATCGCGGCCCGAGACGGCGAGCTCGGACAGGCCGGGCGAGAAAGCGCGGCTGCGATAGGTGGTGGTGCCGCCGGCGAGGACCAGCTGTCCGGGCTCGCCAGCGCTGGTGCCGGGCGACATTCGGAAGCGGAAGCGGCCTTCGGCGATCTCGAGCACGCCTTCCTCGGCCTGCCACTCGGCGAGCAGGCGGGCGGGCGCCGTGCCGGCCAGGTTGAGGTCGAAATCGGTCCGGCCCGAGCGAAGCTCGCCGCGCGATCCGAGCGCGCGGACGCTGCCTGCGCGGACCGGGCCCTCGGCGGATTGCGCCGCGCAGGACCAGCCTGGCGCCCCTCCACCGCCGCCCGTGGTGGCGCAGCCGGCGAGTGCGAGGGGGAGCAGGACCGCGAGCGACCTCACGGATAGCTGACCGTCAGCGGGACTTCGGGAAGCGGGATCCATTCGTGATCGTCCTGCGGCGGAAGCGCGAATTCGCCGGCCTTCCAGGCGCGCTTGGCTTCCTGGATGCGGTCGCGGCGAGAGGAGACGAAGTTCCACCAGACATGGCGTTCGCCGTCCATCGGCGCGCCGCCGGCAAGCATCAGGCGCGCGCCTCGCTCGGAGCGAAGCACCGGCCGGGTACCGGGGCGGAGGAGCACGAGGTTCATCTGCTCGAGGCCGAAGCCGTCGACGCTTGCATCGCCGTCGAGCAGGTAGAGTGCGCGTTCGTCGGCCTCGCGCTCGAGCTCAATGCTCGCGCCGGGCGCAAGCTGAATCGACGCGTAGATCGTCGGGTGATGCTGGATGACGGGCGAGGTCACGCCGAAAGCCGACCCCATGATGAGGTCGAGACGGACTCCGCTGCCCTCGACCACCGGGATGCGATTGGCGGGGACGTGCTGGAAGGCGGCGTCGACCTCCTCCTTGTCCTGCGGAAGCGCAAGCCAGGTCTGGATTCCGTCGAGCCTCGGCCCCGCGGCGCGCTCGTCGGCGGGTGAGCGCTCCGAATGGCTGATGCCCTTGCCCGCCGTCATCAGGTTGACCGCGCCGGGTTCGATCCGCTGGATCGAGCCGACACTGTCGCGATGGTCGATCGCGCCCTCGAACAAATAGGTGACCGTGGCGAGGTTGATGTGGGGGTGCGGGCGAACGTCGATGCCCTCGTCGACCCCAAGTTGGGCCGGGCCCATCTGGTCGAAGAAGATGAACGGGCCGACCATCGTCCGCTGCTTGTGCGGGAGCGTGCGGTGAACCTTGAAGCCGCCGAGGTCGTGAGTGACCGGGGCGAGGCTGAGCAGGCGGGGATCGTCGTTGGTCATTCGCCGGGTGCCCTCGTTTCCATGGCCAGTGCGTGAACCTGTTCGTGCATCAACTCGCCGAGCGCCTTGTAGACCGCGCGCTGCCGCTGCACCCGCGACTGGCCAGCGAAGGCGGCGCTCTCGATCGCCAGGAAGAAGTGCGATTCGCCCCCTTCCCCGCGATAGCCGCCGTGCCCGCGGTGCTGCTCGCTGTCGTCGCGCAGTTCGATCCGCGTTGGAGCGAGCGAATTTTGCAGTCGAACCAGCATCTCGCGGGCGACCGGGCCAATGGCAGGGGCGTTCATCGCGCCTATATAGTAGGACTGACAGTTATTGACGACCGATGGCATCACGATCCCCCAAGTTCCACGGCCGGGTAGAAGGCGCCGCCGCCCATTGCGCGGTGCCGGGCTGCCACGAAGCCGGCGAGTTTCGCGCCCCGCTCACCGCTCCGTCGTTCGACGGGCCGGGCGAGTGGCAGTGGCTGTGCCTGGAGCATGTCCGCGAGCATAATGCGCGCTACAATTACTTCGCCGGGATGAGCCCGGACGAGATCGAGGCGGCGCAGTCACCGGTCGCCGGCTGGGATCGCTCGACCCGCGCCTTCGCCCATGTCGGCGGGGGCGATCCGGCGCCGAACTGGGCCGACTTCCGCGATCCGCTGGACGCCATCTCTGGCCGTTTCGGTGCGCGGATGCGAGCGGCGAGCGGGCCGGCCAGCCGCTTCTCGCCGGGCGAGAAGAGCGCTTTGTCGGTGCTCGGCCTCGGCGAGGATGCCGAGCTCGCCAATGTCCGCAAGCGCTATTCGGAACTGGTCCGGCGCTACCATCCCGATCGCAACGGCGGCGACCGGACGCAGGAAGCCAAGCTGCGCGGGGTCATCGACGCCTGGCAGACGCTGAGGAGCGCGGCGGCCTTCGCTTAAAGTTTAAGATTACGGGGCCCTGCCCAAGGAAGCGTCCCGCTCCCGTCTCAGTCGCGGTCGGGGGCGCCCAAGGGGAAATAGTGGCGGTATGGCCGCGCCTGTTCGACCGCCCGCGAGACCGCCGGTTGGGCGAGGAGACGGGCGCGGTAAGCGGCGAGCCTGGGACGATCGGGTCCGATGCGTTCGATCCAGTCGGCGTAGAAGAGCGCGGGCGCGGCGGCGCAGTCGGCCATGGTGAAGCGCTCGCCGACCGCCCAGCCGTCATCGCCGAGCCGCCCCTCGAGCCAGTCATAGGCGCGGCGGAGCTGGACCATCGCCTGCTCGACCCCATGCGGATCGCGCTTGTCCTCGGGCCGGAGCGCGTTGCCGACAGGAACGGTGGCCTTGTCCATTACCCGGCTGTCGAACACGCGATCGAGGAAGCGGACCTGAAGCCCCTCGTCGCCGTCGGGGATCCAGCGGTTCGAGCCGGGATGGTGGCGGTCGAGATGCTCGATGATGATCGAGCTCTCCGCGATCACCTGTCCGCCGTCGACCAGCAGCGGGAACTGGCCGAAGGGCGAAAGCGCGGCGAACTCGGGGCCATGCTGCTCGACCGAGCGGAACTCGAACGGCGTGTCGTTGGCCCAGAGCGGGATCAACGCCTTCCACGTGTAGCTGCTGAACGGGTGGCCGAAGAGGATGAGGCTCACCAGCTACCCTCCGTCATCGCCGCCCGGCGGGCGCGTTCGCGCTCGCTGACGATTTCGGGTCCGGCCCAGTTGGCGCCGATCTCGCCGGCGGGCTCGTAGGTGGCGATGATCGCGCCGGCGCTGGTCGCCTTCTGCTCGACGAGGCGCATGGCCTTCGCACTTGGCCCGTCGCCGAGCAGGCGCTTGCCGCCGCCGAGGATGGCCGGGAAGATCATCAGGGTCAGCCGGTCGAGCAGGCCGGCCGCGATCAGCTGGGGATAAAGGGTGCTGCTGCCCTGGATGAGGAGGTCGGGTCCGTCACCGGCCTTGATCGCCTCAAGCTCGTCCACGCCGCCGACCTTCACGCTGTTCGACCAGGGAAGGTCCTGCTCGCCGCGGGTCAGGACGTATTTGGTGGCGCGCGTGAAGTCCTGCCCCATCTGCATGGCCGCCGCCTCGCCCTCGTCCTTGCCGGTCATCTCGAACAGCTCGCCGTGACCGGTCGGATCCTGTCCGACATAGGGCCAGTAGGCGGCGAAGATGTCGTAGGTGCGCCGCCCGAGCAGCAGGTCATAGGGCGCGGCGAAGAAGGCATCGATCGCCTCGCCCACCGCCTCGTCGAAGAATTGAGGCAGCCACCCACCATGGGCAAAACCGCCGGTCGGGTCCTCGGTCGGACCGCCGGGTGCCTGCATCACGCCGTCGAGGCTGACGAAGGCGCAGCCGCGGATCTTACGCATCGACCGTGTCCCCCCGGCGCGCGGCCTCGATGGTGGCGATGTCGATCTTCTGCATGGTCATCATCGCCTCGAAGACGCGGCGCGCGACCGCCGGATCGGGATCGTTGTTCCCCTCCATCAGCGCGCGCGGGGTGATCTGCCAGGCGAAGCCCCAGCGGTCGGAGCACCAGCCGCAGTCGCTGGCCTGCCCTCCGTTGCCGACGATCGCGTCCCAGTAGCGATCGGTCTCCTCCTGGGTTTCGGTCAGCACCATGAAGCTCACCGCGAGGTTGGGCTTGAAGTCGGGGCCGCCGTTGAGGCCGAGGAACTGGCGCCCGAGCACGGTGAAGTCGACCGTCAGCTCGTCGCCCTGGTGGCCGCCGGGATAGTCGCCGGGAGCGCCCATCGCGGGTCCGACGTGGCTGTCGGGGAAGGTGGCGGCGTAGAATTCGGCGGCCTTGCGGGCCTCGCCGCGATCGAACCAGAGGCAGGTGCGAAGCTTGTCGGTCATGCCGTTTCTCCATGGCGGGGGCCGACGAGGCCGAAGGCCGCGCCTTGAGGGTCGATCCCAGTAAGGCTGAACTCGCCGCCGGGGATCTGGTGCGGGCCCATCAGCACCTTGCCGCCGCCCGCGTTCACCGCGGCGGTCGCTCGGTCGATGTCGTCGACGCCGAGATAATAGGTCCAGGCCGAGCGGGTCACGCCCGGCATCAGCCCCATCATTGCGCCGATGCCCGTCTCGCCATGCTGGATGAAGCGATAGTCGCCATATTCGCCCATCGGCATCGAGCCCTGCTGGGTCCAGCCGAAGTGACGGGTGTAGAAGGCGACCGCGCGCTCGGCATCGGCACTGCCAAGCTCGTTCCAGCGGACATGCTGCGGCTGGTCGACCGAGAAGACGTCGCTGGTCGCGTCGGCCGGTCCGTCGGGCTTCATCAGGTAGAGGGGAGCGCCCGTCGGATCGGCGATCATCGCCATCCGGCCGACACCGGGTGCCGACCAGGGCGGCATCAGCGTGGCCGCGCCGTCCGCGACCGCGTCGGCGACCGCACGGTCGACATCCTCGACGGACAGGTAACCGAGCCAGGACGGGGTGGCGCCATGCTCGGCCATCGCCGGATCGAGGCGAAGCACGCCGCCGGCATTGCCGCCATCGCCGCGCCGGATCATCCGATAGTCGAACTCTCCGGCGGGTTTCGGTTCGATGTCCCAGCCGACCACGGCGTCGTAGAAGGCCTTGGCCCCGTCGGGATCGGGGGTCATCAGCTCGTACCAGATGAAGCTTCCGGTCGAATTAGCCATTGGCCTTCTCCAGCAGGACGATGGGCTCGAAGCCGCCGAAGATCATCCGCTTGCCGTCGAACGGCATGGGCGTCTTCATCATCACCTCATTCTGACCCATGCGCGCGAAAGCGGCGTCACGGGTCGCCTTGTCCGGCCATTCGATCCAGGAGAAGCAGACCGTCTCGCCCTCCTGTCGGTCGACCGAGCGATGGAAGTCGGTCTGCTTGCCTTCGGGCACATCGTCGGCCCAGCATTCTACGATCCTGAGCGCACCTTCCTCGATCATGATCGCGTCCATCTGCCGCGCGTGATCGATGAAGGCCTGGCGGTCGCCGACCTTCACAGGAATGACGAATCCATCGACGTAGGCCATGGCTCAGGCCTCCGATTTGCGGGCGGCGAGGAGCGCCTCCAGCGCCTCATTCCCGACCAGCGGGGTGAAGCCGCCCCAGAACATGCGCTTGCCGTCGAACGGCATCTCGCCCTCGGGCTGAAGCTCGGGCATCCCCATGATCCTTTCCCAGCCTGCGTCACGGGCTGCCTTGTCGGGCCAGATGACGAAGGAGAAGACGACATTCTCGCCTTCCTCGGCGTGGACCGAGCGGGGAAAGCTGGTGAGGGTGCCGGGCTTCAGTCCGTCGCCGAGGGTCTCGATCGATACGCCACCGAGCTTGGCCGCTTCGCGGGCGAAGGTCTCTGCCATCGCCTTGTAGGCGTCATGCTTGTCGGGATGCAGGGGCAGGATGAATCCATCGACGTAGCTCATGCGACTTCTCCCTTCGGTTTGTCGGAGTAGAGCGCGATCTGGTCGGCCAGCGCGCGCTGGAAGGCGGGACGGGCAAGGCCGCGCGCCCGATAGGCGTCGAGCGTCGGATATTCGGCCACCGGGCCGCGCTCGTCGCCCATGATGCGCAGGACGGCGACCATCATCAGGTCGCCGATGGTGAAGCGATCGCCTTCGAGCCATTCGGAGCCGCCGAGCCATTCGGCCACCCGGCCAAGCCGCTTGACCAGCTCCTCGCGGGCGCTCGGCTTGCGCAGCCTGGCCCACTCCTCACCCGGGTAGAAAGCATCAAGCGCGGCATAGCCCATGACCCATGGCTCGACGCTGTTGAGCGCGGCATAGGTCCACTGGATGGCGCGGGCGCGAGCGGCGGGGTCGCTCGGCAGCAGTCGCTCGTCCTTCTCGCCGATGTGCTGGACGATTGCCCCGCTCTCGAACAGCTGGAGGTCGCCTTCGCGATAGGCGGGCACCTGGCAGAAGGGCTGTTCGCGTTCGTAGCCGGGCGGGATGGGCCCGACCGTCCGGACGCAATAGTCGGCGCCGATCTCCTCGAGTGCCCAGCGGACTCGAAGATCGCGGACCTGGCCGCGGGCGAAGGGCGGGACCCAGCCGAACGTCGTCAGCTCGATTCCCGCTTGCTCGACGAGGGCCACGGTCAGGCCTCTTCGACGATCGGCTGGTGCGGGACTTCCGCCATGGCATCGAGGTTCATCCAGCCGACTTCCCAATGGTGCCCGTCGGGGTCCTCGAAGCTGCGGCCGTACATCATTTCACCCATTTCCTGGGTCGGACCCGGATCGGGCAGGCCGCCCGCGGCCTCGGCGGTCGCGACCATCGCGTCCACGCCGGCACGGCTGTTGGCGGACACGCACAGCAGAACCTGGCTGGTCGCGTGGGCGTCGGCCACCGGCTTGCTGGTGAAGGTCGAGTAGAAGGGGTGCGCGAGGAGCATGACTTTAATCTCGTCGCTCCACGCCATCATGCTGGCCTGCTCGTTCGAGAATTTGGGATCCTTGGTGAAGCCAAGGGTCTCGTAGAAGGCGGTCGATCGCGCGACGTCCTTCACCGGCAGGTTGATGAAGATCATCTTGGGCACTGGCTTCCCCTTCCATGTGCGACTCGGAACGCTTGAAGGCTGCCTCCATTCGTCATATATTGCAACCGTGCAGTTAGGAAAAGTGACCAAGCGAGCGACGGCCGAGACGAAGCGGCTGTACGACGATGCCTGCGGGACCGCGCACGGACTCGAGCTGGTCGGCGACCGCTGGACGCTGCTGCTGCTGCGCGAGCTGATGTACGGGCCGCGGCGCTTTTCAGACCTCAAGCGCGACATGCTCGGGATCAGCGCCAACGTGCTGAGCCAGCGGCTCGAGGAGCTCGAGCGGCGCGGATTGCTCAGCAAGGTTCGGCTTCCGCCACCGGCAGCGCGCGACGCCTACCGGGCGACCGAGTGGGGTCTCGAGGTCAAGCCGGTCATTATGGAACTCGGCCGCTTCGCCGCGCGCTCGCCGGGGCACGATCCGACGCTTCCGCTAAGCCCGGTCTCGATCATGATGAGCTTCGAGACGATGATCGACGCCGGCCAGGCGGACGGCTTCTCGGGGCGGATCGGGTTGGTCCTGAACGACGAGCCCTTCATCGCCGACGTCCAGGGCCCGGCGATCACCGTTTCGCGCGGCGCGGTCGACGCCTGCCCGGCGGTGATCACCGGAACGCCGGAAGTGGTCGCGGGCGTGGTCTATGGCGGCGCACCGGTCGAAATGCTGGCTTTCGCGGGAGACGAAGCGCTGGCACGGCGTTTCCTCACCCTCTTCACCCTGCCGCCCAAGGTCGACGCCCGCCCCGGTTGAGACACATGGCCGCCCCAGCTAGAGCCTGCCTCATGTCCGACCTCCAGAACGAAACCCAGCTTCCCTCGGGCGAGACGCTGATGACCGCGCCCGACAAGATGCTGAAGGTGCGCGACGCCTTCGGGATCGACAGCGACATGGAGGTGCCGGCCTTCTCCGAGGCCGACGAGCGCGTTCCCGACCTCGATCCCGCCTATGTGTTCGATCCCGATACCACCCTCGCCATCTGCGCCGGCTTCGCGCGCAATCGGCGGGTGATGGTCCAGGGCTATCACGGGACCGGCAAGTCGACCCACATCGAGCAGGTCGCGGCGCGGCTGAAGTGGCCGTGCATCCGGATCAACCTCGACGCGCACATCAGCCGAATCGACCTCATCGGCCGCGACGCGATCGTGCTTCGCGGCGGCCAGCAGGTGACCGAGTTCCGCGAGGGCCTGTTGCCGTGGGCGCTCCAGCACCCGGTCGCGCTTGTGTTCGACGAATATGACGCCGGCCGCCCGGACGTGATGTTCGTCATCCAGCGCGTGCTCGAGGTCGAGGGCAAGCTGACCCTGCTCGACCAGAACCGGGTGATCCGTCCCAATCCCAATTTCCGGATGTTCGCGACCACCAACACGATCGGGCTGGGCGACACGACCGGGCTCTATCATGGCACGCAGGCGCTCAACCAGGGTCAGCTCGACCGCTGGAACATCGTCACGACGCTGAACTATCTGCCGGCGGCGACCGAGGCTCAGATCGTGCTCGCCAAGTCGGGCGAATATGACAAGCCCGACGGTCGCAAGACGGTCGAGCAGATGGTCAAGGTCGCCGACCTGACGCGGAGCGCCTTCATCAACGGCGACATCTCGACCGTGATGAGCCCGCGCACGGTGATCAGCTGGGCCCAGAATGCGCTGATCTTCGGCGACGTCGGCTTCGCCTTCCGGGTGAGCTTCCTCAACAAGTGCGACGAGGCCGAGCGTGGCCTGATCGCGGAAATGTATCAGCGGGTGTTCGGCAAGGACCTGCCGGAGAGCATCGCGGGCAAGGCCTGAGTGGCCGAAACCACGCCGCTCGATCGCTTCCGCCAGGTGCTTGCGGGCGCCGCGCGAGCGATCGCGCGCGACCCCGAGGTGGAGGTCGCCTTCGCTTCCGAGAGCGGGGCGCAGGGCGGCAAGCTGGCGCGAGTGGTGTCGCCGGGGCCGGGGTTGGCGCCGCGACTGGTCGCCGAAGCGCGCGGCGCGGCGGATTCGGTCGCGCTGAGGCTTCGTCACCATGATGCCAAGCTGCACGGCACTCAGGCGCCGGCCGACCCCGAGGCACGGGCAGTGTTCGACGCGCTCGAGGGAGCACGGGTCGAGGCGCTGGGCGCCCGGGCCATGGCCGGGGTTCGCGGGAACCTCTCCGAGTTGGCCGAGGCGCGGATCCGGAGCGATGCGATCACCCGGGCCCGGAGCGCGGAGGAAGTCCCGCTCGCGACCGCGATCGGACTGCTCGCGCGCGAGCGGCTGACCGGCGAGGCGCCGCCCGAGGCGGCCGCGCGCGGGCTCGAACTGGTGCGCCCCTGGATCGAGGAGAAAGCGGCTGGCGACCTCGATTCGCTTGCGCTTGCGCTCGATGACCAGGCCGCCTTCGCTGCGCTAGCCCGCAAGCTGCTCGAGGATCTTGAGCTGGTCGCGGCCGAAGACACTCCCGAGGAGGATCCGGACGAGGGCGGCGAGGACGAGCAGGGCGAAGACGAAGGCGAGGACGACTCGGACGACGAGGAGCAGGATGCCGGGCCGCAGGGCGGCGAGATGGAGCAGCGCGCCCAGCAGGAACAGTCCGACGAGGAGCAGGAGGACCTCGACGCCGACGACAGCGACGAGGAGCCCGGCGAGCCCGGCGAGCAGGGCGAGAGCAGCGCCGCCGCCCGCCCGAACCGTCGGCCGAACGAACCCGAACTTGCGGGCGACTATCGCGCCTTCACCACTCGCTTCGACGAAGTGGTCGAGGCCAGCGACCTGTGCGACGAGGAGGAACTGAACCGGCTGCGCGCCTATCTCGATACGCAGCTCGGGGCGTTGCAGGGGGTGGTGACACGACTCGCCAACCGGCTGCAGCGGCGGCTGATGGCGCAACAGGCGCGCTCATGGGACTTCGACCAGGAGGAAGGGCTGCTCGACGCGGCACGGCTGGCGCGGGTGATCGTCTCGCCCGGCCACAGCCTGAGCTACAAGATCGAGCGCGAGACCGAGTTCAAGGACACGGTCGTGAGCCTGCTGATCGACAACAGCGGGTCGATGCGCGGGCGGCCGATCAGCATCGCCGCGATCAGCGCAGACATCCTCGCGCGGACCCTCGAGCGGTGCGGGGTCGCGACCGAGATCCTCGGCTTCACCACCCGGGCGTGGAAGGGCGGACAGAGCCGCGAGGCGTGGCTGGGGGACGGCCGGCCACCCTCGCCGGGGCGGCTCAACGATCTCAGGCACATCGTCTACAAGCGCGCCGACGAGCCCTATCGCCATGCGCGGCGCAACCTCGGGCTGATGATGCGCGAGGGACTGCTCAAGGAGAATATCGACGGCGAGGCGCTGCTCTGGGCGCATGGCCGGCTGATCGCACGGCCCGAGGAGCGGCGAATCCTGATGGTCATCAGCGACGGCGCGCCGGTGGACGATTCGACCGCGAGCGCCAATGGCGGCGCCTATCTGGAAAAGCATCTGCGCCAGGTGATCGGCTGGATCGAGACCCGCTCGCCGGTCGAGCTGTCGGCGATCGGGATCGGTCACGACGTGACCCGCTATTACGAGCGGGCGGTGACGATCATGGATGCCGAGCAATTGGGCGGGGCGCTGGTCGAGCAGCTGGCCGGCCTGTTCGACCTCAAGGGCTGAGGTCGAAGGGATGGACCCGGCGGCGATACGCCACCGACCGCCGGGTCCCCCTCGTTACGCGACGCGAGGGATAGGGGCGGACGAGCCGACAGGGGGAAAAGCTCGTCCGTTGAAGGACTTATGTCCGATTCGCAGTTGAACGAGACTGAACGGCCTTTGCAGTCTTTGTTAAGCAAGCTGCTGATTGCGCTGGCTTTTTCGCTGCTCGCTGCCGATTCGCGATCGGGTTGGCCCGACCGCGTGCCGTCCCCGGCCGGGGTTGCTGCGGTACGATACTCTCCTGCCGGCGGAGAGGCGCGCGATGGGCCAGTACGGATCACGGGCATCTGGCGGGTGGAAGCGGCCGACGGGCGCTTCGCGGGACTGTCGGCGCTGGTCGCCGTGCCCGGCCGCCGGCTCCAGGCGCTGACCGATTCGGGCGTGCTGGTCGACCTCCCGCGACCAGGAGAGGGAAACACTGCCCGCCTTTCGGACCTCCCCGCCGGGCCGGGTTATCCGACGTTCAAGCGCTACCGTGATTCGGAGGCGATGCTGCTCGACCGTAACGGGGGTGGTCGCTGGGTGTCGTTCGAGAACCGGCACGGCCTGTGGCGCTTCGAGGCGGACGGCCGCGGGCGCGAGGTCATGAGCCTGCGCGGGCGCGGCTGGACCGCGAACGGAGGGATCGAGGCGATGGTCGAGGATCCGGCTGACGGAGCCCTGCTCCTGATCCCCGAAGACAGGCGGGTCGTGGTGCGAATGAAGAACGGGGTCGGCGAAGTCCCGCTTGGCGGAGCGACCGGCGGGATCGCCGATGCGGTGCGGCTGCCCGACGGGCGGATGGTCGTTGCGGTACGTGAGATCGGGCTGCTCGGAATCCGCAACCGCCTGGCCTGGCTACGCCGAGGGGGGCTCGGCTACCGGCTGACCCCGTTCGCCACCCTTCCGCTCGGCCCGCTTGACAATGTCGAGGGGCTCGCCGCCGATCCGGGATCGCTAGGCGGCACCCGGATCTGGGCGGTCACCGACAATGACGGCTGGCGCCGCACCCTGCTGCTTCGGATGGAGCTGGACACGACAAAAGCCCCGGCGAAGGCCGGGGCTCAAGGTCGCTAGAAGCCCCGGCGCGAGCCGGGACGAAACGAATCAGGCGGCGGCCGACTTGGCCTTCTTGGCGAGCTCGCGCTTGAGCTTGCGCGCCTCGGTGCCGAGCTTGTCTTCGCTGGTCTTGATCAGCCAGTTGTCGAGGCCGCCGACATGCTCGACCGAGCGCAGGCCATGGGTCGAGACGCGCAGCTTGACGCTCTTGCCCAGCTCGTCGCTGATCAGCGTGACGTTCTGCAGGTTGGGCAGGAAGGTCCGCTTGGTCTTGTTGTTCGCGTGGGAAACATTGTTGCCCACCTGCCGGCCCTTGCCGGTCAGCTCGCACACGCGCGCCATTTGTCTTATCCCGTGATTGGTCGAGGGCCGCTCGTAGCGAGCGTTCCTGCGAAAGCGCCGCCCCCTAACCTCTCCTCCCCTTCCCGTCAACGCTTCGCACGTCGCAACCGGGACGAACCCCGTGCGTTGCGGCCATGAAACGAACAGGAGTTCATGGGCACATGCGGGGCATCATTCTCATCCTCATCCTGCTGGTGGTGGCAGCGATCGCGGCCTTGGCGACCGGCCTCATCAACCTCGACGTCGTCCGGCCGGCAGCCGCGCCGAAGGTCGAGGTGACCGGCAACGGGATCACGGCGCGCGGAGGCCAGGCCCCCGCGATTCGCGTCGAGACCGGGAAGGTCCAGGTCAAGCCGCCCGAGATCCAGGTCACGCCGCGACGCGACGAGACCCAGCCGGCCACTGCTCCGGCCGCGAACCAGGCTGCTCCGGCGCAGCCGCCGGTCGCCACCACCGACTCGACGCAGCGCTAGGCTTGCGCCAAGCGGGCGGGGTGAGCTTTCCGCTTCCCCCGCCCATGCGCCGCGCGCTCGACCTTGCCGCAGAGGCGGCAGCGGCCGGCGAGGTGCCGGTTGGCGCGGTCGTGACCCGCGCAGGTACGATCGTCGGCGAAGGCCGCAACGGCATGCGCGAAGGGCATGATCCCACCGCCCATGCCGAAATCGTCGCCTTGCGCGCAGCCTCGACTTTCCTTGGCACGAGCAGACTCGACGACTGCACCCTGTGGGTCAGTCTCGAACCCTGCGCGATGTGCGCGGGTGCGATCGCGCTTGCCCGCATCGAGGCGTTACGGTTCGCGGCGGAGGATCCAAAGGGCGGCGCTGTGGTCAACGGGCCGCGATTGTTCGGCCAGCCGACGTGCCATCACCGCCCGGAAGTGCTTGGCGGGATCGGTGAGGAGGAAGCGGCGGCGATGCTTCGCGACTTCTTCAAGGAACGACGCTGATGCGGGGCATCGCGATCTACTCGCTGCTGATTGTCGCGTCCGCCGTGCTGTTCTGGTGGATCGGAGGTGCTCGCCCGGTACCGACCGAGCGGCTGGTCACGGGCTTGCTGCTGGTGCCGCTGTTCGCCGCGGCGATCCGGATCCGCTGGCAGAAGCGCCCTGATCTCCCGGCTAAGCGGGCGCAGCGGGGCGCCTCCCTCAAGGAAGGCGCCCCGCGCATCGATTAGCCGCGGAAGGGAACGACCTTGATCTCGACCCGGCGGTTGGCCGCGCGGTCGGCTTCGCTGCGTTCCGGGTTCACCAGCAGCTGCGATTCGCCGAAGCCGCGGGTGGCCATGCGGGCACGGGCGACGCCGCGCGCGGTGAGATAGTTGGCGACCGCCCCGGCACGACGCTCCGAAAGCGTCTGGTTGTAGGCGTCCGAGCCGCTCGAATCGGTATGGCCGTAGATGTCGATGTAGCTCTGATTGTACTGGGCGAGCGTCCCCGCGACTTCGTTGAGGGTCGACTGGAACTGCGGCTGGATGTCGTAACGGTCGTAGGCGAAGGTAATTCCGCTCGGCATGCGCAGGATCAGGTCGTCGCCCTGGCGGATGACGTCGACGCCGGTGCCTGCGGTCTCGCGGCGGAGCTCGGCTTCCTGCTGGTCCATGTAGCGGCCGACGGCGGCGCCACCCAAGGCGCCGATGCCCGCGCCGATGATCGATTCGGTGCGGCTGTTGCGACCGCCGACGATATCACCGACGAGATAGCCGCCGGCCGCGCCGAGGATGGCGCCGAGGCCGGTCTGGCTGATCCGGCGGTTGCCGGTCTCGGGATTGGTGGTGCAGGCGCTGGTCGCCACCAGCGAGGCGGCCATCAGGCCGACGGTGAGCTTCTTCCCCTTGGTCATCACAAGTCCACTCCGTGTTGTTCGGACATTCTTTTTCTCAGGCTGAGGAAACCGGTCGGGCTCGCGGATGGTTCCACTTCCACAACGATCGGCACCTTGCCGCCTGCTCTGTTTGAAGGCTAGAAGCTGACCCCTCGATGAGCGGCACCCTGCTCCCCTTTCCCTGGTTCGACCTGATCCTGATCCTGGCGTTGGTCGCGCTCAACGGCGTGTTCGCGATGAGCGAACTCGCGATCGTCTCGGCGCGCGAGGCGCGGCTGAAGGCAATGGTCAAGGCGGGCAGCGGCGGCGCGAAGACCGCGCTCCAGCTGGCGTCGGACCCGAGCCGCTTCCTGTCGACGGTGCAGATCGGGATCACCTTGATCGGAATCCTGGCCGGTGCCTATTCGGGCGCGAGCCTCGGGACCCCCGTCGCGCAGCGGCTGACCTTCCTCGGCCTGTCCGCGGAGACGACCGAAAGCGTCGCCTTCGGAATCGTGATCGTCCTGACCACCTTCGCCAGCCTGATCGTCGGCGAGCTGGTGCCCAAGCAGTTCGCGCTGCGCAATCCCGAGCCGATCGCGGCGACCATGGCGCGGCCGATGTTCTGGCTGTCCAAGGCGACCGCGCCGTTCGTGTGGCTGCTCGACAAGACGTCGGCGCTGATCTTCCGCGCGCTCGGACTCAACCGCGAGAGCCAGAACCAGGTCACCGCCGAGGAACTCCACCTCGTCGTCGCCGAGGCGCAGACCGCGGGCGTGCTCGAGGAATCCGAGCGCGCGATCATCTCGGGCATCGTCCGGCTGGCCGACCGTCCGGTTCGCGAGGTCATGACCCCGCGGACCGAGGTCGACTGGATCGACATCGATTCGAGCGTCGAGGAGATCAAGGCGGCGCTCGCCGAGACCCCGCACAGCCGGCTTCCCGTGGCCGAAGGTTCGGTCGAGGAAATCGTCGGGGTGGTGCAGACCCGCGACATGCTCGACGCGCTTCTCGCCGGACGGCCACTCGACCTTCGGGCGCTGGCGCGCAAGGCACCGGTCATCCCCGACATGATGGACGCGATGGATGCACTCGGCGTGCTGCGCTCGGCCGAGGTGCCACTGGCGCTGGTGCACGACGAATATGGCCATCTCGACGGCATCTGCACCCCGGGCTCGATCCTCGCGGCGCTGGCCG
Organism: Sphingomonas swuensis; assembly: GCF_039538045.1. Classification (NCBI taxonomy): domain Bacteria; kingdom Pseudomonadati; phylum Pseudomonadota; class Alphaproteobacteria; order Sphingomonadales; family Sphingomonadaceae; genus Sphingomonas; species Sphingomonas swuensis. The sequence goes on from NZ_BAABBQ010000001.1 coordinate 50,005, forward strand.
GGACCTTTGCCAACGACCAGGAGGACGAGGATCCGCCACTGGTCGAGCGCGAGGACGGCAGCTGGCTGGTCTCGGGGGCCGCGACCGCCGACCTGCTCGACGACCGGCTGGGGGTGAACCTTCCGGCCGAGCGCGACTATTCGACCGTCGCGGGTTTCGCCCTGTCGGTGCTCAAGCATCTGCCCGAGACGGGCGAACGGTTCGACCATGACGGCTGGCGCTTCGAGGTGGTCGACATGGACGGGCGCAAGATCGACAAGCTGCTGGCCACGCGCCGGCGGCGGCGCGAACCGGTCGAGGACTAGCCCGGCTTTGCCTTTTCGCGCCCGTGCCGCTAAGGGCGCGCGACCAAACCGCTTCACAGCACAACTTCAGGAATTGCATGGCCAAGGAAGAACTTCTCGAGATGCGCGGGCGGGTGGTCGAACTGCTCCCCAACGCGATGTTCCGCGTCGAGCTCGAGAACGGTCACGAGATCCTGGGTCACACCGCGGGCAAGATGCGCAAGAATCGCATCCGCGTGCTGACCGGCGACGAGGTGCTGGTCGAGCTGACGCCCTACGACCTCACCAAGGGTCGCATCACCTACCGCTTCATGCCCGGCCGCGGGGGCCCGCCCGGCTACAACGGCTAAGGCGCGGCCATGCGCCTGGTCCTCGCCTCGGCGAGCCCGCGCAGGGTCGACCTGCTCGCCCGCATCGGGGTCACTCCCGACGCCATCCGTCCTCCAGACATCGACGAGGAACCGGGCAGGAGCGAGCTGCCACGGCCGCATGCGCTGCGCCTCGCGAGCGAGAAGGCCGCGGCGGTGGCCGCGCTCGAGCCCGACGCGCTGGTGCTGGCGGCCGACACGGTGGTCGCGGTCGGCCGACGGATCCTCCCCAAGGTCGAGGACGAGGCCACCCTTCGCGACTGCATGCGGCTGCTCAGCGGGCGCCGGCACAAGGTGCTGACCGGGGTCGCGCTGGCGGTGCCCGGCGGCCGGCTCAAGAGCCGGCTGGTCGAGACCGTCATTGCGATGAAGAGCCTCTCGGCCGAGGAGATCGACTATTATGCCGGCCATGGCGAATGGCGCGGCAAGGCCGGTGGCTATGCGCTGCAGGGCTATGGCGAGGTTTACGTCCGCTTCATGGCCGGAAGCTGGTCGAACGTCGTCGGCCTGCCGTTGGCCGAGACTAGGCATCTCCTGAAAAGCGCGGGATATCCGCTTGCCTGAGTGGGTCTCCGAGCAGGGAATAGGGGAAACCCGTTTCGCCCTGCTTGACGGCGACCACATCCTTGCGGCGCGGGTCGAACCCGAGGGCATGATGGCCGCGGGGACGCGGGTCGAGGCGCGGCTGAAGGTCACGCGCCCGCGCCCTGTCGCGCTGCTGGAGAATGGAGGCGAGGTGCTTCTGAAGGCGGCTCCGCGCGGAGTCACCGAGGGTGGCCGCTTCATGCTCGAGATCACCCGGCCAGCGCTTCCCGGGCCCGAGCCGTGGAAGCGCGCGCTGGGGCGGGCCGCGGCGGATGCTCCGGCGGCCTTCGACACGCTCGACGCCGCGGCACTGATGGTCCCCGACGTCGCCGATCGGCTCGGCAAGGCGGGCTGGGACGAGCTGCTGGGGCAAGCGGCCGACGGACGAGTGGCCTTCGCCGGCGGCGAACTGCTGCTTGCTCTCACCCCCGCGATGACGGTGATCGACGTCGATGGCTGGCTTGCACCGGAAGAGTTGGCCATCGCCGGTGCCCGAGCCGCGGGAGCGGCGATCCGCCGTCTCGACATTCAAGGCAACATCGGGATCGATCTGCCGAGCGTCGCCGGCAAGGCAGCGCGGCAGGCCGCCGCCGAGGCGCTCGACGAGTCGCTTGGGGGCGAGGCGTTCGAGCGGACGGGCGTGAACGGCTTCGGCCTGCTCCAGGTGGTTCGTCCGCGTCGCAGGCCCTCGCTGCTCGAACTGGCGCATGACGCCGCCGCTTTTGCCGCGCGTGCCCTGTTGCGACGATCGGCGCTCGGCGGCCACGGCCCAGTGAGGCTGGCAGCACATCCGACGGTCGCGGCGGTGCTCGAGCGCAACGGGGGGTGGCTGGACGAACTCGCCCGGCAGCGCGGAGGCGCGATCAGCTTGCGGGTCGACCCCGGCCTCGCCATGTCGGGCAGCCATGCCGAACCCGTCTAAGCCCTGCCCGCTGTGCAAGAAGCCGGCCGATCCGCTTCATGCCCCTTTCTGCAGCCGCGGCTGCAAGGACCGCGACCTGCTGCAATGGCTCGGCGAGGGATACCGGATTCCGGGACCGCCGGCCGATCCCGGGCTGGACAGCGATAACGACGACCGTTAGGGGAGCGCCTCGCACGGCCCTCGGGCCTGCCTGCGGGAACGTGGGCCCAGATAGCTCAGTTGGTAGAGCATGCGACTGAAAATCGCAGTGTCGCTGGTTCGATCCCGGCTCTGGGCACCACTCCTCCCCACATCCTGACCTTGCCAGCGGCTTCGGTTTGCGCTTGAGCGGGAGCGCACATGAAAGCGGCGCCGCATCCTAGACAGGAGCTCAGGCTCGCCGCTCTTCGTCGATACGAGATCCTCGATACGCCGCGCGAAGCTGAGTTCGACGAGATCGCGCAGCTGACGGCGAGCATCTGCGACGCCCCGATCGCGGTCATCAACCTGATCGACGCCGAGCGCCAGTGGTTCAAGGCCGAGGTCGGGCTGGGTGTGCGCGAAACGCCGCTCGAGACGTCGCTCTGCTCGCACGTCATCCTCGAACGCAGCTTCGTCGAGATCCCCGACACGCTTGCCGATCCGCGAATGTGCGACAACCCCTTGTGCGTCGACGAGGATGGCTTGCGATTCTACGCGGGCGCGTTGCTGTCGACTCCGGAAGGCCTGCCGATCGGGACGCTGTGCGTGCTCGACAAGCGGCCGCGCCAATTGACCGCCCTGCAGCGCAACGCAATCCAGGTTCTCGCGCGGCAGGTGATGACCCAGCTCGACCTTCGTCGCTCGCTCGCGGCCGAGCAGATCCAGCGCAACGAGATCGACCACCGGGTCAAGAACAGCCTCGCGGCGGTTGCGGGCTTCGTCGCGCTGGAACGGCGCGGCGTCGAGGATCCGGAAGCCCGGCAGCTGCTCGATCGGGTCGGCCAGCAGATCAACACGGTGGCGCTGCTGCACCGCCAGCTGAGCGATGCAGGATCGCAGCGGATCGACCTCAGCGACTATCTTTCGGAAGTCACCAGGCTGATCGACAGCACCCTGCCGGACAATGTCGAGGTCCGCGGCGAGTTCGACAGCTTCGACATGGGTGCGCGCGACGCCTCGGTGCTGGGGACGATCGTCAACGAGCTCGCCGCGAACGCGGTCAAGCACTCGGTCCGAGAGGCCGGCGGAGCGATCACCTTCCTTGGCGAAACGACCGGCGACGGCCACTATCGGCTGACCTGCCGCGACGCCGGAAAAGCGACCAGCGCGGAAGCGCCGGCCGAGCCCAGCAAGCGAACCGGCCTCGGGTTGCGACTGATCGCCAACTCGGTCCGGCAGATCAATGGAACGCTGACCACCGTTCAGGGCGATGAAGGGTATCGCACGGTGATCGAGATCACGCCGGCCTAGGCCAGCTCTTCCTCTGGTGATTCGACGAGGCCGCCCTCGTCGACGTCGGGCTCCTCCTCGCTGCTGACCCCCTGCTCGAGAGCCCGCTCCTCGGCGTACAGCTCGTCCGCGTCGGCCGGGTAGATGCCGAAGCGGGCCGCCACGTCGGGCGCGAACCGGAGCAGGTCGGGGCGAAGCTTGATGATCGAGACGTCCTTGGCCTTGCCTTCCATCATCACGTCGAACTCGAGCCCGTCGACCATCCGCATGAAGGTCGCGAACTCGAACGGGTTGGTGAAGTCGCTGTGCCCGGTCCAGATCGGCGGCACGAGCACGGTCTTGACCCGCGCGGTCGCCTTGACCGGTGCCTTGGTCAGCTCCTTCGACTTGCGGCCCTTCCCAGCCATCGCCGCCTCGCGCTGCTTGGGCGTGATCTTGCGCTTGAGCTCGCGCATCTCGGTGCGAGGACTGGAAAAGTGCATCTTGGGCCGGACGCCCTCGGCCCAGGTCGCGAGGAACTTCTCGAACGTGTCGCGAAGCTCGAGCCGCTCGGTGTTGAGGCACCAGAAATGCTGATAGTCGAAGACACACGGAACGCCGCAGCGCTCGGTGATCCAGAGGACATCGGCGGCGGAGAAGCGAATGTCGTCATTCTCGAGCACGAGCCGGCGCTTCACATGCTCGGGGCATTGTTCGTAGCCGTCGAGCCAGCGGGCGCGGGCCGCTTCGCGGTCGTCATAGACCCCGCCGACATGGGTGACGAGCACCGCCTCGGGGCCGCAGCCCATCCGGTCGAGCATCTCGGCCTGGCTCGAAAGGTCCCAGATCGACTTGCGGGTCAGCTCGGGATTGGGGCTGTTGAGGAGGACGAACTGGCTCGGATGGAAGCTTAGCCGGATGTCCAGTTCGCGCGCCTTCCTGCCGAAGGCGGCGAGTTCGGCGTCGCTTTCCTCCACCATCTTGTGGAACTGCGGCATGTCGGGGTGGGTGGCGTAGGGCGCGATGTCCGAGCTCAGCCGGTACATGTCGATCTCGACCTTCTTTAGATAGTCGAGGACGGCATCGAGATGCTCGAGACTGCACTTGAGGTGCGGGTCCTTCTGCCAGCGGCGGGTGTCGCCGCTCTTGAGGCCGGGAACGCCCATCACCTTGACCGGGAAGCCGAGGCGAAGGGGACGGGTCGGGTCGATGGTCACGCGATCTGTTCCTCCGGAAAGCCGAGGTCGGCGACGAAGCGGTTCCACTCGGGAATCCGCAGCGCGCCACCACTCGCGGCCTTGTGGCCGCTGCCATATTCGCTGTCCGCCCCATCGGGACGGCGCTCGGCGAAGAAGCGAATGAGGTCATGCCCGGCGCCGGTGCGCGCGGCGAAGTGGACCCAGCCGGGTCGGTAGGCCTTGTTGGCGGCGATCACGACCTTGTCCCTGAGCCGGGTGCGCCATTGCTGCGCGATCAGCGGGTGGATCTGGCATGCGCTGTCGAGCGGGATCAGCGCGACCTCGCCGCGGACCTTGGGCGCGACCCGGCGGGCGACTTCCATCTCGGCCTTCACCTCTTCCTTGGCGGCATGGAGCTGCGCGGTCTCGGGATGCGTGCCAGAGAGCAGCTCCTTGGGGCTGTCGCATTTCATCAGCAAGGCGAGCGCGGGAGACGCGTCGGCCGAAGCGGTACGGCGAGGCGCGTTGACCAGGCTGACGGCGTTGCGCAGCGCGGTCTTGCCATAGCGGGCCTGGGCAGCGGCGAGCTCGGGAAAGCCCGCATCCTCGGCCATGTCCCCGATCAGGCCGAGCGCGGCGAGCCACAGCAGCGGCTCGGGGCTTCGGCAGGCCCACCAGGCCATCAGCGCGGAGGTCGGCTCGGGCTCGCAGCCATTGCCGCTCAGCACCAGCGCATCGCCCGGCAATCCGGTCGGAACGTGGTGATCGATCAGGCAGGTCGGGGTTCCGGGCAGGATGTCGCCCTCGCGGACCCCAAGGTCGGTGGCGATGATCGCGGCCGGGCGACGCTGCTCGAGCTCGGCACGGACCGAGGGCGTCCACGGAGTCTCACCCTTGCCGACCAGGCGGACTTCCGAGCCCGGGATGGAGCGGGCGAGGATCGCCACCGCCGACAGGCCGTCGGCATCGAAATGGCCGAGGATCAGGGGTGGTCCGGCCAGCTTGCCGAGCCATTGCTGGAAGCGGCACTCGATGTCCTGTGGGTCGGCGATCATGTCCAAGGGAACGAGCCTGGCGGCACTCGGTGCCGCGCCGTGGCCTCAAGACCGTAGCGGATCGTTCGTCGGTCGGTCGAAGCCTCGCTTGACCGGGCGCGGGCGGGACCGCACCGTTTGGCCGATCCTATCGGAGAGTTGACCTTGTCCAATCCCGTCCGCCTGCTTGCCGCCCTGCTCCTTGCCGGAACCACGCTCCACGCCCCGCCGGCCACGGCGCAGACCGCGTCGATCCCGGCGCTCGCCTATACCGAGCGGACGCTCGCCAACGGGCTCAGGGTCTATGCGATGCGCGACACGGCCAGCCCGAACGTGTCGGTGCAAGTGTGGTACGACGTCGGGTCGAAGGACGATCCCCGCGGCCGCTCGGGCTTTGCGCACCTGTTCGAGCATCTGATGTTCAAGGCGACGCGCAACATGGTGCCCGAGCAGGTCGACCGGCTGACCGAGGATGTCGGCGGCTTCAACAATGCCAGCACCGCCGACGACTACACCAACTATTACGAGACGGTACCCGCCAACCACCTCCGCCGGCTGTTGTGGGCCGAGGCCGAGCGGATGGGCAGCCTGGTTGTCGACGACGCCAACTTCAAACCCGAGCGCGACGTGGTGAAGGAAGAACTCCGCACCGGGCTTGCGCGGCCCTACGGGCGCCTGTTCAGCCACTACATCCCGATGGCGAGCTACCAGCGCCACCCTTATGCCCGGCCCGGGATCGGCAGCATCGAGGAGCTCGATGCCGCCACCATCGACGATGTGCGCGCCTTTCATGCGACTTACTATCGGCCCGACAATGCGGTGGTGGTGGTCAGTGGCAACTTCGACCCCGCCGAGCTCAACCGATGGGTCGACGATTACTTCACTCCGATCAGGCGACCCGCCGGCGCGATCCCGCGGGTAAAGGTCACCGAGCCTGCCCGGACCGCCGCGCGAAGCTATACGGTGACCGAGCCCAACACGCCGCTCCCGGCGCTGGTGATGAGCTTCCTGCTTCCACCCGCCACCTCGCCCGACTTCGCAGCGCTTGAGGTACTCCAGGCGGTGCTTGCGAGCGGGGACAGCAGCCGGATGAACGAGGCGCTCGTCCGGACCCGTCTGGCGACCGATGCGTCGGTCTACATCGACGAGAAGCAGGGCCAGGGGTTGCTGGCACCCTATGCCATCCTCGCAGGCGGTCGCACGGTCGCCGAGGTCGAGGCCGTGCTCCGCCGCGAGCTGATGCGGCTGGCGTCCGAGCCGGTCAGCGCGGCCGAGCTGGCGGAAGCGCGCAACGAGCTGCTGACCGGGGCCCTCAAGGATCGCGAAACGGTCGAAGGCAAGGCCGAGCTGCTGGCGAACGGCGTCCTGCTCGAGGGCGATCCGCGCGCGTCCGACAAGCGACTCGCGGCGCTGGCGAAGGTGACGGCGGCGGACGTCCAACGCGTCGCCCGGCGCTACCTCGACCTCAATGGCGCCGTGACGATTCGCTACCTGCCGGCGGCGGAAGGCGCGACCGCCAGCGGGGGCGACAGGATCGCCCTCGCTCAAGGCGTGGTGACCAGCCCGCTGAAGGCACCGGCCGATATCAAGCTGGTCACGCCGGCAAGCGACGCGGCCCGGGTCCGTCCGCCCGAGCCGGCGGCGGCGGTCGCCGTGCGAGTGCCGCAGCCGGTCACGGCCAAGCTGGCCAACGGGCTGACGGTGATCACCGTGCCTCGGTCCAACCTGCCGCTAGTCAGCGCCAATCTGGTGTCGCTCGGCGGCTCGGCGGCCGATCCGGTGGACAAGGCCGGGCTTCATGCGCTCGCCGCGACCCTGCTAACCAAGGGCACGGCAACCCGTAGCGCCACCCAGATCGCAGCGGCGGTAGAGGCGCTCGGCGGACAGCTGGGATCGGGCGCGGGCGCCGAGGGCATCACTCTCGACCTTACCGTGCGGACATCCGAGCTCGACAAGGCGCTCGGGATCATGGCCGACGTCGCCCGCAACGCGGCATTCGCCGGCGACGAGGTCGAGCGGGCCCGGGGCCAGGCGACCGACGAAGCGGCACTGGCGCTGCAGAACCCCGGCGCGCTCTCGCGCCTGGCGGTCGCGCGGGCGCTGTACGGAACCGGCGCCTATGGCGCTCCGGCGGGCGGAACCACCCAATCGCTCAAGAATATCGACCGCGCCGACGTGGTCGCGGCGGCGGGACAGTCGCTCCGTCCCGATGGAAGCGTCCTGGTGCTGAGCGGCGACATCACGCCGGATCGTGCCCGCGAAGTGGCGGAGAAGGCGTTCGGGAGCTGGCGCGCGCAGGGCAGCGCCGCGACGGCCGCCGCGAGGCCGGCCGCGGGCGAGGCGCCGCTCAGGGGCAAGGTCGTGGTCATCGACATGCCGGGCTCGAGCCAGGCGGCGGTCGCGGTTGCGCGCGACACGCTGGTCCGCTCCGACCCGCGCTATTATTCGACCGTTCTTGCCAATGCGGTGCTCGGCGGCGGCTACAGTGCGCGCCTCAACCGCGAGATCCGGATCAAGCGCGGCCTCTCCTATGGCGCGAGCAGCAGCCTGTCCGCCAGCCGTCGTGCGGGCGCGGTGGTGGCGGCGGTGCAGACCAAGAATGCCACCGCGCCCGAAGTGCTCGGCATCATCCTCGACGAAATGAAGCGGCTCGGGGCCGAGCCGATCCCGGCGGCCGAGCTTGGCACCCGCCAGGCCTTCATCACCGGCAGCTTCGGACGGCAGCTCGAAACGGTCGACGGACTTGGCGACATCGTTGCCGGCTATGTCCAGAGCGGGGTCGATCCATCCGAGATCGGCCGCTTCATGCAGCAGGTGCGCGAGGTGACGCCCGGCCAGGCGGGCGAAATGGCGCGGACCCTGCTGGCGCCCGCCGGGACCACCACGGTGATCGTGGGGGACGCCAAGCTGTTCGGCGATGCGCTCCGCAAGCGGTTCGGCGAAGTGACGGTCATCCCGCTGGCGCAGGTGTCTCTCGACAAGCCGACGCTTCGCTAGGCGACGACGCAACCGCAACGCATCGGTGTGGGTTGATCAATCGGATTTCAAAAGAGGACTGAACCGAATGATCACCCGCACCGCAAGCGCGCGCTACGAGGGCATGGGCAAGACCGGCAAGGGGTGGATCTCCACCCAGTCGGGCGTGCTCAAGGACAGCCGCTACGGCTTCAACACGCGCTTCGAAGGCGAGCCCGGGACCAATCCCGAGGAGCTCATCGCCGCCGCCCATGCAAGCTGCTTCACCATGGCGCTGAGCTTCGCGCTGGCCGGCGCGGGGCACGATGAAGGCACGCTCGAAACCGAGGCGAGGGTCAAGCTCGATCAGGATGGTGCCGGCTTCAAGGTCAGCCGCTCCGACCTCAAGCTCACCGCTAATGTCCCGGGCATCGAGGAAGCCGAGCTTCGCCGCCTCGCCGACGAGGCGAAGGCCGGCTGCCCCATCTCCAAGCTTCTAAACGCCGAGATGACGCTGGACGTGACGGTCGGCTAGTTCGCTCGGCGCCCAACTTGCGTGAGTAGAAGTTGCTGTGCATGCCGCGGCCATGGCCGGACCTGCCCACAGCAACGAACGCACCGCCGGACTGGTGCTGATGGCGGCAGCGGCGGCCGCGCTCGTCGTTGCCAATTCTCCGCTGGCCGAGGCCTACCGGCAGCTGCTGCACGCCGAGGTCGGGCCGCTGTCGGTGCACTACTGGATCGCCGACGCGCTGATGGCGGTCTTCTTCCTGCTCGTCGGGCTGGAGGTGAAGCGCGAATGGTATGACGGGCAGCTCGCCACGCCAGAAGCGCGGCGGCTGCCGATGATTGCCGCCGCGGCGGGAATGGCGGTGCCGGCACTGGTATTCGTGCTGGTGACCCGGAACCATCCCGAACTTGCCCGCGGCTGGGCGATCCCCGCGGCGACCGACATCGCCTTCGCGCTCGGCGTGCTCGCGCTGGTCGGCAAGCGGGTCCCCGCGTCGATCAAGGTGCTGCTCGTGACGATCGCGATTATCGACGACATCGGCGCGGTGGCGATCATCGCCATCTTCTATACCGCCGACATCAACATGACCGCGCTCGCCGCGAGCGGGCTGATCCTCGCGGCGATGGCGGCGCTCAACATGTTCGGGGTCAGGCGGCTGTGGCCCTATCTGCTGCTGTTCGTGCCGCTGTGGCTGGCGGTCTTCCAGTCGGGTATCCACGCGACCATCGCAGGGGTGCTGGCGGCGCTGACGGTGCCGCTCGGCCGGGGCGAGGCGCACTCGCCGCTGAAGCGGCTCGAGCACCGCATCCATCCCTGGGTGATGCTGGGGATCGTTCCCCTCTTCGGCTTCGCCAGCGCGGGGGTGACGATCGGTGGCCTCGGCGAGCTTCTCCTGCCGCTTCCGCTCGGCGTTGCGCTCGGGCTTCTCATAGGCAAGCAGGTCGGGGTGCTCGGCGCCATCTGGCTTGCCGACCGGGCGGGGCTCGCGAAGAAGCCCGACAATCTGCGCTGGAGCCACATCTATGGCGCGGCGCTGCTGTGCGGGATCGGCTTCACCATGAGCCTGTTCATCGGCGAACTCGCCTTTACCGACGCCACCCTGATCGACGAGGCCAAGATCGGCACGCTGGCGGGGTCGCTGCTGGCCGGAGTGGCGGGCTATGCGATGCTCTTCTTCACGCAGCCCATCACCGATAGCGACCGCGACCAGGAGGAGGCCGAAGAAGTGTTCGGCGAGGATGCCGACAAGGATCCGACCGTCTGCAACGATCCCTATGCGGCACCGAGGTGACCGGCTGATGCGCACCTTCTGGCACGAGGGCCAGCTGGCACACCGGCCGGCAAGCGAGTTCTTCAACGGCGCGCTTCATCCGGCCGCCGACAAGGTCGAACGCGCCGAACATATTCTCGCGGCGATTGGGCGGACCGAAGCCCCGCACCTGCCCGATGAGGCCACGCTGCAGGCGATCCTCGAGGACGTACATTCCGCGGACTATCTGGCGCTTCTGTCGACCGCGCATGCCGAGTGGCGCGCGGCGGGACGCGAGGGCGACGCGATGCCCTACGCCTTTCCGGTGCGGCGGCGTCCGCTGCGGCTCGAGCGGATCGATGCCCGGCTCGGACAGCACAGCTACGACACCTGCACACCGGTCGCCGAGGGAACCTGGCCGGCGCTGCTGGCGGGGACCGCGACCGTGCTCGGCGCACTCGAGGCGGTGCTTGGCGGCGAGCATGCCTTCGCCCTTACCCGGCCGCCGGGACACCATGCCGGCACCGACACGATGGGCGGCTACAGCTATCTCAATTGGGCAGCGATCGCGGCGATCCGTTCGGGCCGGCGGACCGCGGTGCTCGACATCGACTATCACCATGGAAACGGCACGCAGGACATGCTGGCCGGGCGCGAAGGCCTGAGCTTCGCCTCGATCCATGCCGACCCGGTCTCCGACTACCCCTACTTCTGGGGCCATGCCGACGAGAATGGCGACAACATCCGCAACTGGCCGTTGCCGCGGGGCACCCTGCTCGAAGCCTATGATGCGGCGTTGGCGGAGGGCTGTGCCTGGATCGGCGAACAATCGCCCGAGCTGCTCGTCGTGAGCTTCGGCGCCGATACCTGGGAAGGCGACCCGATCAGCCACTTCGCGCTTCGGACCGAGGATTATGCACGGCTGGCCAGAAGGATCGCGGGGCTCGGGCTGCCGACCCTGGTGGTGATGGAAGGCGGCTATGCCGTCGAGGCGCTCGGCCACAATGTTGCGAGCTTCCTGTCCGGCTTCTAGGCCGGAGCCATGGACCATTTCGAGCTTCGAGGCGGGGCGCTGCACTGTGAGGGGGTGCCGCTGGAGGCAATCGCCGCGGCGGTCGGGACACCGGTCTATGTCTATTCGACCGCGACCATGGTGCGGCACGCACGGGTGATGATGGAAGCGGTGTCGGGCTGCGGCAGCGGCGCGCCGCTGGTCGCCTATGCGGTCAAGGCGAACCCCAATGCCGCGGTCCTGAAGACGCTTGGCGACGCCGGGCTCGGCGCCGACGTGGTATCGATCGGAGAATATCGCCGGGCCCGGGCGGCGCGGATTGCGGCGGAGCGCATCGTCTTCTCCGGGGTCGGCAAGACCGCCGAGGAGATGGGCGAAGCGCTCGCCGGCGGGTTGCTGCAGTTCAATGTCGAGAGCATCGAGGAAGCGCGTATGCTGTCGGCGGTGGCTACCGCACAGGGCCGCGAGGCGCCGATCGGCTTCCGGATCAACCCCGACGTCGCGGCGGGCACCCACGCCAAGATCACGACGGGGACCGCGGACAACAAGTTCGGAATCCCCGCCGCAGAGGCGCTCGGCGCCTATGGCGAGGCCGCCGGGCTGCCGGGGCTCGCGGTGCGGGGCATCACCGTCCACATCGGCAGCCAGCTTACCAGCCTAGACCCGCTCGAGCAGGCGTTCGAGCGATTGGGCGAGCTGATCGGAGCGCTTCGGCGCCAGGGGCATTCGATTAGCGTCGCCGATCTCGGCGGCGGGCTCGGGGTGCCGCACGGTCCGGGGCAGCCCGAGCCTCCGAGCCCCGCCGCCTACGGCACAATGGTCCGGAGGGTGACGGCGACCTGGGACACGCGGCTGCTGTTCGAGCCCGGGCGGCTGATCGTCGGCAATGCCGGCGTGCTGCTCACCCGGGTGGTGCGGGTGAAGCCTGGCGCGCGCGACCCGTGGCTGATCGTCGATGCCGGAATGAACGACCTGATGCGCCCGGCGCTCTACGATGCCTATCATCGGATCGAAGCGGTGCGCCCGACCGGGCACCGCTCGACCGTCAACGTCGTCGGCCCCGTCTGCGAAAGCGGCGACACCTTCACCATGGGCCGAGAGATGGACGAGGTGAGCGAAGGCGACCTGATCGTCTTCCGCACCGCAGGCGCCTATGGGGCGACGCTCGCCAACAGCTACAACAGCCGGCCGCTGACGCCCGAGGTGCTGGTCGACGGCCAGCGGTGGGCCCTGGTCCGCAGGCGTGTCGACGTGGATGCGCTGGCAGCCGTGCAGGATCTCGCCTGGGAAAATCCGGCAGACTGACGGACTGAGGCGCGGCATTGTGGTCGCGGCGCTTGCCGCTTAGCGTGGCGCGGAGAAGTCGCTGGAGGTATTGCGATGGAGCTTGCGGTGGTATTCGCGGCGGCACTGATCGGGACGCCTTCGAGCTCCGAACCTCTCCAGCCGGTAAGCTCCACGCCGCCGCAGCAGATTGTCCTTCCGATCGTCCAGCCCGGCTGCGAGCGAAGCACGGACGCGGACGTGGTGACCGTCTGCGGTCGCAAGGATCGCCGCTACCGGATCGACACTTCGACCCTGCAGACGCTCCGGACCATCGAGGATCGCGACGATCCGGGCAAACGGCCACGCCCGAACGCGATCACGCAGAGCTGCAGCGGGATCGGACCAATGGCCAATTGCAGTGGCGACATCCCGGTAAGCGCCATGGCGCTCCGGGCGATCGGCCTGGCGGTGAAGGCCATCCGCGGAGAGGATCTGCGGCCGGCCCTTCGCCAGGGTCCTACCGACTATGAACTTTACCAGCGCGCCAAGGCCGCGGAAGAGGAGAAGGAATAAGCCCGGCAGGCGCGATGGCCCGCCGGGCATGCAGCCTCAGAGCTTCTCGGTCAGTTCCGGGACCAGCTTGAACAGGTCGCCGACCAGGCCGACGTCGGCGATCTGGAAGATCGGCGCTTCCTCGTCCTTGTTGATGGCGACGATGACCTTGGAGTCCTTCATGCCCGCGAGGTGCTGGATCGCGCCCGAGATGCCGACCGCGACGTAGAGCTCGGGGGCGACAATCTTGCCGGTCTGTCCGACCTGATAGTCGTTGGGGGCATAGCCCGCATCGACCGCGGCGCGGCTGGCACCGACCGCGGCGCCGAGCTTGTCGGCAAGCGGATCAATCAGCGCGTGGAACTGGTCCGACGAGCCCAATGCACGGCCACCCGAGACGATGATCTTGGCGCTGGTCAGCTCGGGCCGCTCGCTCTCCGAGGCTTCCATCGAGACGAAGCTCGACACGGCGTTCGAGATGCCCGCATCGACATTCTCGATCTCGGCGTTACCCGAGCCGCGCTCGGCCTTGGTGAAGGCGGTGCCGCGGACGGTGATGACCTTCTTGGCATCCTTCGCGCGGACGGTGGCGATGGCGTTGCCGGCGTAGATCGGGCGCTGGAAGGTGTCGGGGCCCTCGACCGCGATGATGTCGCTGATCTGGGCGACGTCGAGCAGCGCCGCGACGCGCGGAGCAATGTTGCGGCCGGTCGTGGTGGAGCTGGCGAGGAGGACGTCGTGCATCTCCATAAGCCGAGCGACGAGCGGGGCGACGCTTTCGGCAAGCTCATGGTCAAGGCCGGCGTCGGCGGCGACATGGACCTTGCCAATGCCGGCGATGGTCTTCGCATCCTCGGCCGCGGTGGCGGCATCGGAGCCGATCAGCAGCAGATGCGCTTCGCCGCCCAGCTTGGCGGCGGCGCCGAGGGTGGCGAGCGTGCTATCCTTGACCTTGCCGTTGGCGTGCTCGCCGAGAACCAGGATCTTCATGCGACAACTCCGAGAGACTTGAGCTTGGACACCAGTTCGTCGACCGAGCCGACCTTGGCACCGCCGACGCGCTTGGCCGGCTCGGCGACCTTGAGCGTCTCCAGCCGCGGCGCGATATCGACGCCATAGTCGGCCGGGGTCTTGGCCGCGAGCGGCTTCGACTTGGCCTTCATGATGTTGGGCAGCGAGGGATAGCGGGGATCGTTGAGGCGAAGGTCGGTGGTGACGATCGCCGGCAGCTTGATCGCGACCGTCTCGAGCCCGCCGTCGACTTCGCGGGTGACGTTGGCGGTGTCGCCGCTGATCTCGACCTTCGAGGCGAAGGTGCCCTGGCCGTAGCCGGTCAGCGCGCCGAGCATCTGCCCGACCTGGCTCGAATCGTCGTCGATCGCCTGCTTGCCGAGGAGCACGACCTGCGGCTGCTCTTCCTCGACGATCTTGGCGAGGATCTTGGCGACGCCGAGCGGCTCGACCTCGTCGTCGGTCTGGACGAGGATGCCGCGGTCGGCACCCATCGCGAGCGCGGTGCGGATCGTCTCCTGCGCCTTCTGCGGGCCGACCGACACGACCACGATCTCGGTCGCACCGGCCTTTTCCTTGAGGCGGATAGCTTCCTCGACGGCGATCTCGTCGAAGGGATTCATGCTCATCTTGACGTTGGCGAGATCGACGCCGGTGCCGTCCATCTTCACCCGCGGCTTCACGTTGTAGTCGATGACGCGCTTGACTGCGACGAGTACCTTCATTTCCGTCCCTCTTCTTCGTCATGCCGGGCTTGACCCTGCATCCGCCTGACCTTTCCTCTAACGATCTCGGAAGAAAGGCGGACCCCGGCTCAAGGCCGGGGTGACGGTTGGATTGTTCAGGCCGCCTTCTTCACTTCCGCGACGATCTTGGCAGCGGCATCGCCGAGGTCGTTGGCGGCGACGATCGGCAGGCCCGAGTTGGCGAGGATGTCCTTGCCCTGCTGGACGTTGGTGCCCTCGAGGCGGACCACCAGCGGGACCTTGAGGTCGACCTCGCGCGCGGCGGCGACGATGCCGTCGGCGATGATGTCGCACTTCATGATGCCACCGAATATGTTGACCAGGATTCCCTTCACCGCCGGATCGGCGAGGATGATCTTGAACGCCGCGGTGACCTTCTCCTTGTTGGCGCCGCCGCCGACGTCGAGGAAGTTGGCCGGGAAGGCGCCGTTCAGCTTGATAATGTCCATCGTCGCCATGGCGAGGCCAGCCCCGTTGACCATGCAGCCGATGTCGCCGTCGAGCTTGATGTAGGCGAGGTCGTACTTGGACGCCTCGACTTCCATCGGATCCTCTTCGGTCAGGTCACGCAGCTCGGCGATGTCCTTGTGGCGGAACATGGCGTTGCCGTCGAAGCCGACCTTGGCATCGAGCACCATCAGCTGGCCGCCGTCGGTGACCGCGAGCGGGTTGATCTCGATCTGCTCGGCGTCGCTGCCGAGGAAGGCGGCGTAGAGGCCGGCGAGAACCTTCGACGCCTGCTTGGCGAGGTCGCCGGTCAGGCCGAGCGCGGCGGCCACGGCACGGCCATGGTGCGGCATCAGGCCGGTCGCGGGATCGATGGTGATGGTGTGAATCTTCTCGGGCGTGTCATGCGCCACGGTCTCGATGTCCATCCCGCCCTCGGTCGAGGCGACCACCGCGATCCGGCCGGTCTCGCGGTCGACGAGCAGCGCGAGGTAGAACTCCTTGGCGATGTCGACGCCGTCGGTGATGTAGAGGCGCTGGACCTGCTTGCCATGCTCGCCCGTCTGGATGGTCACCAGCGTCTTGCCGAGCATCTCCTCGGCGTGGGCGCGGACTTCCTCGACCGACTTGGCGAGGCGGACGCCGCCCTTGGCGTCGGGGCCGAGCTCGGTGAACTTGCCCTTGCCGCGACCACCGGCGTGGATCTGCGCCTTGACCACCCACAGCGGCCCCGGGAGCTTGCCCGCTGCCGCAACGGCCTCCTCGACGGTCATGGCGGCAAAGCCGGCGGGAACGGGCACGCCGTACTTCGCGAGCAGTTCCTTGGCCTGATATTCGTGGATGTTCATGGTCGGTCCCGGGAAATGGAGTTTGCGGGCCCTAAAGCATGACTCTTCCTCCAAGCCAAGCTAGGGAACGGGAGGTGAACGCGCCGCCGACCCGGAAGATCATCCATGTCGACATGGATGCATTCTATGCGAGCGTCGAGCAGCGCGACGATCCTTCGCTCAAGGGTCGGCCGGTCGCGGTCGGCGGCGGTCATCGCGGGGTGGTGGCGGCGGCAAGCTACGAGGCGCGGGTGTTCGGAGTGCGCTCCGCCATGCCGAGCGTGACTGCAAAGCGGCGCTGCCCCGATCTCGTCTTCGTCAAGCCGCGGTTCGACGCCTACAAGGCGGTGAGCCATCAGATCCGCGCGATCTTCGCCGACTACACCGAGCTCATCGAGCCGCTGAGCCTCGACGAGGCCTATCTCGATGTCAGCGAGGACCGCCACGGCCTGGGCTCGGCCCGCGCCATCGCCGAGGCGATCCGGGCGCGCATCCGGGCGGACACTGGGCTGACCGCCTCGGCCGGGGTGTCCTACTGCAAGTTCGTGGCCAAGCTGGCGAGCGACCAGAACAAGCCCGACGGGCTGTGCGTCATCCGTCCGGAGCAGGCGCAGCGCTACATCGCCTCCCTCCCCGTCGGGCGCTTCCATGGTATCGGGCCGAGAACCGCCGAGCGGCTCCAGGCGATGGGGATCGAGACCGGTGCCGATCTCCAGCAGCTCAGCCTCGACGAGCTCAGGGGCCGGTTCGGCAACTCGGGCGACTGGTACTATCGCATCTGCCGGGGGATCGACGAGAGGCCGGTGCGGAGCAGCCGCCGGGCCAAGTCGGTCAGCGCCGAGCGGACCTTCGACACCGACTATCGGTCACCCGACGACCTCCGCCGCGAGCTCGACCGGGTGGCGGGCCTCGCCTGGGAGCGGATCGCGCGCTCGGGCGTCACCGGGCGTACCGTCACACTGAAGGTCAAATACTCCGATTTCGAATTAATCAGCCGCGCCAAGAGCTTCGCCGACCCTATCACCGACCTCGCCGGGCTGTCGGCTGCCGGACATTATCTGCTCGAGCAGCTGCATCCCGTGCCCAAGGGCATCCGCCTGCTGGGGCTCGGGTTGTCAAACTTAACCGAGGTTAATGGAAGCGTTCCACTCCAGCTTGGACTGGAAATCTGATTGGGTTTGTGTTAAATACTGAAGTCGGAAGGTCGTATCGCAAGAGCATGCGCGCGGCCAGTCATGCAACCATTGTCCGCAAGAGGAGACACAGGGCCGCGGGGCGACTTGGGGGGCGCCGCAGTCAATGTCTCATATCTGCGTATCTGGAAAGGTGAAGAATGGCAGCGAAAGCGCTTAGCTTCGATGTTGGCGATTATGTCGTGTACCCCAAGCATGGTGTCGGGCGTGTCGTGGAACTGCAGAGCACCGAGATCGCGGGCACTCGCCTCGACCTGTACGTGCTCCGGTTCGAGAAGGAGAAGATGACCCTTCGCGTTCCGGTGCTGAAGGCGGACTCGGTCGGCATGCGCAAGCTGTCGAGCGACAAGACGATGACCGCTGCGCTCGAGATCCTCAAGGGCAAGCCCAAGGTTAAGCGCACCATGTGGTCGCGCCGCGCCCAGGAATATGAAGCCAAGATCAACTCGGGCGACCTGTCGTCGATCGCCGAGGTGACCCGCGACCTGTTCCGTCCGGACGATGCGCCCGAGCAGAGCTATTCGGAGCGGCAGATCTTCGAGGCCGCCGCCTCGCGCCTGGCGCGCGAACTCGGCGCGATGGAGCAGACCGACGAGAAGTCGGCCCTGGCGAAGATCCACGAGATCCTCAACAAGGCCGTGCTGGTCCACGCCAAGAGCAAGGAAGACAAGGAAGAGGTGGAGGAAGCCTGAGGCTTCTCCATCGATCCAGGATCAAGGAGGCGCCGCCCGCGAGGGTGGCGCCTTTTTGTTTGCGCGCTCCCTCGCCGTGCTGTATTACGCATGCAATACAGCTTGAAAGGGGACTTCCATGCGTCACTTGCTTCTCGCTTCGGCCACGACCGTGCTTCTCGCCACCGCCGCCTGCTCGGCCGGGGCGAAGGAGAATGACGGCCCGACCGTCTCACGCAGCTTCCAGGTCGGGGCGTTCGACGGGCTCGAGGTCGCAGGTCCGTTCGATGTCACCGTGTCGACCGGCAAGGCGGCCTCGATCCGGGCGGAAGGCCCGCAGAAGCTGATCGAGGGCATGGAAGCGGTGGTCGAGCGCGGCAAGCTCGTGATCCGCCCGCAGAAGAAAGGCTGGTTCGGCGGGATGCAGTGGAGCGGCGGCACGGCCAAGGTGAGCATCACCGTTCCCGCGCTGACCAATGCGGCGGTCGCCGGCTCGGGCAACATCGCCATCGACCGGATCACCGCCGACCGCTTCGAAGGCGAGGTGGCGGGCTCGGGCGACCTGACGCTCGGCGCGCTTTCCACCAAGGAACTGAAGCTCGCGATCGCCGGCTCGGGCGAGGTCCACGCGGCGGGTCAGACCGACCGCGCCGAATATTCGATCGCCGGCTCGGGCGACCTCGATGCCAGCGGGCTGACAGCGGCGCGGGCCGAGGCCAACATCGCGGGCAGCGGCAACATCAAGGCCCGGGTTACCGGTGAAGCCAAGGCGAACATCGCCGGATCGGGCGACATCGAGATCAGCGGCGGCGCCAAGTGCCAGTCGAGCAAGCAGGGCAGCGGCGACATCCGCTGCTCTTGAGCAACTCTTAACCATGCGGGGGCAAGGTGACGAAATGACCCGTCACCTTGCCCTCTTCCTGCTCGCGGCAACGACGCCGCTCAGCGCTGCCGGCCTTCCGCGCAGCTTCACCGTCACCAGCTTCGACCGGATAAGGATCGAGGGACCCTATGCGGTGACGCTGGTAGTGGGGCGCTCGTCCTTCGGCCGTGCGACGGGTCGATCGGTCGACCTCGACGCGATCGACCTTCGGGTCGAGGGGAGGACCCTGATCCTGCGCCAGCGCGCCAACCAGGGTGCGCGCGAGAGCGGCGAGCCGGTGCGGATCGCGCTCGGCACTCCGGATCTCCGTTCGGCGAGCCTGTCGGGCTCGGGCAGTCTGGCGATCGACCGCCTTCGCGGCCTCGACGTGGAGCTGCGCCTGTCGGGACCCGGATCGCTGAGCGTCGCCGATCTTGATGCCGACCGGGTCGCGGCGTCGGTCAATGGCAGCGGCGCGCTCCGGCTGGCCGGACGGGCCAAGATCGCGACGCTGGCCGCGCGGGGATCGGCAAGCCTCGATGCCGAGCGCCTGCTCAGCGACGAGGCGACCATCGCCGCGGAGGGCTCGAGCGAGGCCAGCGTCTTCGCCCGCAGCCGAGCAACCGTGACCGCCTCGGGGCCCGTCCAAGTTCGCCTGGCGGGCAACCCGGCCTGCGTTCTCAAGTCGAGCGGATCGGCAAGCGTCACCGGCTGCCGGGCCGCGCGCCGCTAGACCAAAGCGAGCGCCGACAGCTTGACGAACAGCAAGGGCGGGAGCGTGCCCAGACCGCTCTCGTCATGGTCACCCGGCAGCGGCGCGCCGTCGGGCTCGAGGTAGCGCCAGCCCTGATGGCCGCGCTTGGGCTGCGGCGGCACGAGATCGAGCCGGTCCTTGCAGACGATATCGAGCCGACCGTCCGGGCGATCCTCGAAGCGGAGGATGGTCTGGCAGGCGACGAGCCGGTGACGGACGATCCAGTAGAGCGAGCCGCCGACAAGCTCGGGCATGCGCTTGGGCCGCATCCGGGTCACCACCCGTACCTCGCCGTTCGCGGCGCGCGAAACCGTGCGTTTCTCGAGGCTCTCGATGGTCCGGCAACCGACGGCGACTTTGGTGAGGTGAAGCGGCACGAAAGGCAGATAGGGTGGAAAGTCGCGTCTTTCCAATGCTGTCTTGTCTAGCCGGTCAGACCCGATGCGGTCGCGAAGCCGAGGAAGAGCAGGAAGCCCATCGAATCGGTGACCATGGTCACGAAGATCGAGCTGGCGACCGCCGGGTCGGCACCCCAGCGTTCCAGGGTCAGCGGAACGAGCACGCCGGCGAAGCCCGCGATCAGCACGTTGAACAGCATGGCCGCGGCGATCACGGCGCCGAGCTGCGGCGAGCCGAGGATCAGGCTGACCGCGATCCCGACCAGGGTGGCGACGGTGACGCCGTTCATCAGCGCCACCCGCATCTCGCGCCCGACCGCGCGCCAGCGATTGGAGCCGGTCAGCTGGTTGGTGGCAAGCGCGCGGACGGTCACCGCGAGGGTCTGGGTCCCGGCGTTACCGCCGACGCCGGCGACGATCGGCATCAGTGCCGCAAGGATCGCCAGTCGCTCGATCGAGCCTTCGAACATGCGGATGACGGTCGAGGCGAGGAGAGCGGTGAGGAGGTTGGCGATCAGCCAGCGCACCCGCGCCTTGTAACTGTCGAGCACCGGCTCGTTGATGTCGCCCTCGCCCGCACCGGACAGGAGCAGCACGTCCTCGCTCGCCTCGGCCTGGATGATGTGGACGATGTCGTCGACGGTGATCATGCCGACCAGCCGGCCCGAGCCATCGACTACCGCGGCCGAGACGAGGGCGTATTTCTGGAAGCGAAGCGCGACGTCTTCCTGGTCCATGTCGACCGGGATGAGGGTCTGCTCGAGCGCCATGATGTCGCTGACCATCACCTGCCGGTTGGAGCGCAGGATGGTGGACAGCTTGCAGGTCCCGACCGGGTGGTGAATCGGCGAGACGACGAACACTTCCCAGAAGTCGTTGGCGAGATCCGCGTCGGAGCGGAGGTAGTCGATCACCTGGCCGACGGTCCAATGCTCGGGCACCGCGATGAGGTCGCGCTGCATCAGGCGGCCGGCGGTCTCCTCGCCGTAGGTGAGCGCTTCCTCGATCGCGGCGCGGTCGTCGGGCTCCATCGCCCTCAGGACGGCGCGCTGCTCGTCCTCTTCGAGATCCTCGATGATCGCGACTGCATCGTCGGTGTCGAGTTCGCCCGCGATCTCTGCGACCCGCTCGGGCGACATTTCAGAGATGAGGATTTCGCGGACGTGCTCGTTGAGCTCGGCCAGCACCTCGGCGTCGACCAGTTCGGCGAGCGCTGCGACCAGTCCCTCGCGCTCGTCGGCGCGGGCAAGCTCGATGAGGTCGGCAACGTCGGCGGGGTGGAGCGGCTCGACCAGCGCCCTCGCGCTTTCATTGTCGCCTTCGTCGACCGCGTCGAGAACCTGGCTGACAAATTCCGGCCGGAGCCGATCCTCGTCGTCCATCACCTCATGGTCGTGGTCGGGGCGATCAATTTCCGCGGTGTCCGCCTCGCCGGGCGGCAGGAGAACGGGATCAAGCGGATCACGCTCGCTCATCTTTGCCCTCCCTTTCCGCTGGCGCAAGTCGTCCGGCGCCTCCTGTCATGGGGCAGCCGACTTGTCACCCCCGGCCAAGGGTGGCGCTTGGCGGGCCGCGTCCCTAAGTGGCGCGCATTCAACGTTTCCCAGGAGCTTGCCCGATGGCCGACGACGCCCAGACCCTTACCCTGACCCTCTCGAGCGGCGGCGATGTCGTGATCCGGCTTCGCCCCGACCTAGCGCCGGGCCATGTCGAGCGCATTGCCGGCCTTGCGCGCGAAGGCTTTTACGACGGCGTCAAGTTCCACCGGGTCATCCCGGGCTTCATGGCGCAGGGCGGAGATCCGACCGGCACCGGCATGGGCGGAAGCGAGCTTCCCGACCTCAAGGCCGAGTTCAACGCCGAGCCGCACGTCCGCGGCACCTGCTCGATGGCCCGGACCAATCAGCCGAATACGGCCAACAGCCAGTTCTTCATCTGCTTCGACGACGCCCGCTTCCTCGATCGGCAGTATACCGTGTGGGGCAAGGTCGAGAGCGGCATGGAGCATGTCGACGCGCTTCCGGTCGGCGAGCCGCCGCGCGAGCCGGGCACCATCGTCAAGGCGACCGTCGCCTAGGCTGTCCCAACCACCGGCCGGGCGAGCCGCATCGGCTGCGCCCGGCCGTAGGTGGCACTGCGCCACAGCCATTCGCACGGCCCGAAGCGGAAGCGCGCCAGCCACCACCGGCTGAGCACGACCTGCGCGGCGAACAGCGCCGGAGCGAACAGCAGCACGAAGACGAGCCCGAAACGGGTAGCGAGCGCGAACCCCATGCCGGTGAAGACGAGGCTCTGCACCAGCGACTGCGCCAGATAGTTGGTGAGCGCCATGCGACCGGCGGGGTCGGGCCAGGAGAGGATTGCCCGACGGCCACGGCTCCACAGCAGGGTGAAGGCGGCGGCATAGCCGAGCGCGAGCAGCGGGGTGGAGATGCAGTAGAGCGTCTCCTCGGCGAAGCGCAGCGGATGGCTGTCGCCCGCGTTCATGTGAAGGATCGCGCGAACGAGCGCGAGCGGAAGACCGACTCCCATTCCGGTCTTCGCGACCCGCAACAGCAGCGGCCGATGTGCCGAAGGGTCGGCGAAGAGCGACCGGCGTCCGATCCACAGTCCGAGAAGGAACATGGCGAGCACCTTGGCTGGCCGCAGCTGGTAGGTGAGGTCGCCGATTCTCAGCAGGACGGCGGCAGGGTTGGCGTTGAGCTGCTCGAGATAGTCGGCGTCGTTCAGCCAGGCCGCGGGACTGATCGACAGGTCCACGCCGCGGGCGGCAAACTCGCGCATCGCCAATTCGTATATCGGCCCGGCGGGGTCGATCCCGGCGTGGTGGATCATCGCCGACCAGCCGATCGGAACGAGCCACAGGAATACCGCCCAGCGGAGGAGCGCACGGTCGCTCGCCTGGCGGAACAGCAGGAGCGCGAACCCCATCAGCGCGTAAAGGGCGAGGATGTCGCCCATCCACAGCAGGAAGAGGTGGGCAAGGCCGAACAGGAACAGGACAAGCAGCCGTCGGGCAAAGCGGGCCGCGCCCTCCCCGCGTCGCTGGAGCCGGTCAAGCTGGAGCGCGAAGCCGATCCCGAACAGGAGCGAGAAGAGCGAGTAGAATTTGCCGACGACCAGCCACTCGATGAGGAGTTCGGCCAGATCGTCGAAACGGCTGGCCAGTGCAGCATCGCGTTCGGGGTCAGAGGCGTAGCCGAAGCCGATGAAGGTGGTCATGTTGGCGGTGAGGACACCGAGCAGGGCCCAGCCGCGCAACGCGTCGAGGATGTTGTGGCGCTCGTTCGTGCCGACCGGTGTGGCTGCGCTGGATGTCATGACCTGCCCCCGCACGTCTGTCTGGAGCGAGTGTCTCACAGGCGATGAGCGAACGCCAGAGAGGCGGACACCGTGGCACGTCTCGGCACAGCCCCTTTTTTACGCGCCTCCCCGCCCCCAATTGAACCGCCCGGGCCCGCTTTCCGTTGGGCGGCCCAAGGAGAAAATATGGCCGACGTGGAAACCGACATTCGCCGCCTGCAAGTGGCCAACCTGCCGCCGGCGGACAGTGGCCGCGGAATCGCTCGGGTACCCAAGACGATCATGGATGCGCTTGGGCTCAGCGACGGCGACGTGATCGAGATCGAGGGCAAGCGCGCCACTCCGGCGCGGGCGGTGCGGCCCTATGGCGACGACGAAGGGCTCGACATCATTCGGCTGGACGGCTTGCAGCGGGCAAATGCCGGGGTCGGCTCGGGCGACTTCGTCGAGGTCAGGCGGGGAACGTCGAAGCCGGCGACCCGCGTGGTCTTCGCCCCGGCGCAGAACAACATCCGGCTTCAGGGCTCGGCCGAGGCGCTGAAGCGCAGCTTCGCCGCCCGGCCGCTGACCGCCGGTGACACGATCGCGACCGCCGGGCACCAACGGGTCAATGCCGACATGCCCGACCATGTCCGGCAGCTGCTCAACGCGCCCGCCTTCGCGTTGCAGGAAATCCGGCTCAACGTGGTCAGCACCGCGCCGCGCGGGATCGTCCACATCGACAACAACACCGTGGTCGAGCTTCTGCCCGAATATACCGAGCAGCATGGCGAGCGCAGGGCCGACGTCACCTATGACGATCTCGGCGGGCTCAAGGGCACAATCGACGCGCTGCGCGAGATGGTCGAGCTTCCTCTGCGCCATCCCGAACTGTTCCAGCGCCTTGGCGTCGATCCGCCCAAGGGCGTGCTGCTGCACGGACCGCCCGGCACCGGCAAGACCCGGCTGGCGCGCGCGGTCGCGAACGAAAGCGACGCGCAATTCTTCCACATCGCCGGACCCGAGATCATGGGTTCGGCCTATGGCGAGTCCGAGAAGCGCCTCCGCGAGATCTTCGAGGAAGCGAGCCAGGCCGCGCCGTCGATCATCTTCATCGACGAGATCGACTCGATCGCGCCCAAGCGCGACCAAGTGTCGGGCGAGGCGGAGAAGCGCCTCGTCGCCCAGCTGCTGACGCTGATGGACGGCCTCGAACCGCGCCAGAACCTCGTGGTGATCGCCGCGACCAACCGGCCCGAGGCGATCGACGAGGCTCTTCGCCGCCCGGGCCGGTTCGATCGCGAGATCGTGGTCGGGGTGCCCGACGAGACCGGTCGCCGCGAAATCCTTGGGATCCATACCCGAGGCATGCCGCTTGCCGACGGCGTCGACCTCGATGCGCTCGCCCGGCGGACCTATGGCTTCGTCGGTGCCGACCTTGCCGCGCTGACCCGCGAGGCTGCGCTCGAGGCGGTCCGGCGGATCATGCCCGAGATCAACCTTGGCGACGGCAGCCTGCCAACCGAAGTGCTCGACCGGCTGAGCGTGCTGCAGTCCGACTTCGACAATGCATTGAAGCGGGTCCAGCCCTCGGCGATGCGCGAGGTGATGGTGCAGGTCCCGACCATCGGCTGGGACGATGTCGGAGGTCTCGATGCCGCGGCTTCGAAACTGCGCGAAGGGGTCGAGCTACCGCTCAAGAACCCCGAGGCGTTCCGCCGCGTCGGAATCCGCCCGGCCAAGGGCTTCCTGCTCTATGGTCCGCCCGGCACCGGCAAGACCCTGCTCGCCAAGGCGGCGGCGCGCGAGAGCCAGGCCAACTTCATCGCGACCAAGAGCTCGGACCTGCTGAGCAAATGGTATGGCGAGAGCGAGCAGCAGATCGCCCGGCTGTTCGCCCGTGCCCGCCAGGTCGCGCCGACGGTGATCTTCATCGACGAACTCGACAGCCTGGTCCCCGCCCGCGGCGGCGGCATGGGCGAGCCGCAGGTGACCGAGCGGGTGGTCAACACCATTCTCGCCGAGATGGACGGGCTCGAGGAGCTGCAGGGTGTCGTGCTGATCGGCGCCACCAACCGGCCGAACCTGATCGATCCGGCGCTGCTCCGGCCCGGTCGCTTCGACGAACTCGTCTACGTCGGTCCGCCCGACGTCGCCGGACGCCGCCGGATCCTTGCCATCCACACCAAGGACATGCCGCTGGCCGCCGACGTCGACTTGGAGACGCTGGCCCGGCGGACCGATCGCTTCACTGGCGCCGACCTCGAGGATCTCACCCGGCGGGCGGGCCTGACCGCACTTCGCCGCTCGCTCGACAGCACCGAAGTCACCATGGCCGACTTCGAGAAGGCGCTGACGGACACGCGGGCCAGCGTGACCCCCGAAATGCTGGCGGAATATGAGCGCATCCAGGACACGTTGAAGAGCGACGCGGTGCGCCCGGATCGTGGCGGCATCGGCTTCATCAGTCCGGGCATGCTGACCCCTCGGCCTGGCGGCAAGGGCTAGCGGAGGGTTCGCCCCCACCAGGCGAGCGCGAGCACGACCAGCACCGCCAGCGCGAAGGGCAGGTGCGGGTCGAGCGCGTAGAGCGCCATCCCCACCGTCGGGGCGGCGATGTAGCTGATCCCGTTGGCCGAGGTGATCACCCCGGCCACGCCGCCCTGCTCGGCAAGCGGGACGGCGAGGCTGGCGCCGGCGGTGAAGCCCGGGCGGGTGAAGCCGAAGCCGATCGAGGCGATACCGAAGCCGAGCACCAGCCCGTAGAGGCTGGTGGCGAGGGCGGTGAGGCCGAGCCCGGCGGCGGCGATCGCCGAGCCCCAGACGATCAGCGCGCGGGGGCTGAGGTCGAGCTTCGGGATCAGCCCCCACTGCGCCGCCAACGTGCCGCCAGCGCCGGCCATGATGACGATCGCGATCGGACCCTCGGCCCCGCGCGGCTGAAGCGACAGCGTGTCGATGATGAAGAAGCCGAGGCAGGTCAGCGTCGCGGCCTGGGCATGCCCCGCGATCACTCCGGCGAGGATCCAGCGGCGGATGCGCGAATCCTTCCACGACAATCGCTTCTGCCGGGTGGGCGTGGTCGCCGCCCTCACGCTCGCGCCGGTGATCATCGAGGCGAGGCTGGGATAGCTCATCGCCGCCCCGCGCCCCCTGCCCGGTGCGCCGCGATCCTCGGGCAGGCCGACCTTGATCGCGACATAGACGATGATAGCGATGATGGCGAAGGCGAACAGCGGCCCCGGCAGGCCGATGAGGGGAAGCACGAAGAGCGGCGCCAGCGCCGGGCCGACGATCGTCCCGAGGCCGAAGGAAGAGGAAAGCGCCGACAGTTGCGCCGTGCGGGCCGAGCGCCGGGTCTTGCTTGCGAGATAGGCCTGGGTCGCGCTCGGCGTGGCGCAGCCGAGCGCTCCGTAGATCGCTCGAAACAGCCCGAACAGGAGGAAGGTCACCGCCGGTGCAAGCCAGCCTGACAGGCCGGCGATCAGCACCAGCCCGCACAGGGTCATCGAGATGATGAAGCCGCCGAGTCCGAGGAGGGTCAGGGCCTTGCGACCGTGATGGTCGCTCTTTTCCGCCCAGAAGGGCGCCAGCCACACCCACAGCACGGCGCTCCAGGTGTAGGCGATGGCGACCCACAGATCGGCGATCCCGATCTCGCGCCCGATCGCCGGCATCACCGACTGCAGCGCGGTATTGCCGGCGGCGGCGACCAGCATGGCGGAGTAGAGCAGCAGGAAATGCGGCGTGGTCAGCGCCGAGCCGGCCACCTTCCGCCGCGATGGAGAACGGTTCGCCATGCGCCCCGCTCCTAGCGGCTCGCCGGAACTTGCCAAGGCGGCAGGCATTTGCTTTTCGGTTGCTTGTCTACCGACGACGCCCTAGCCGGAGCCCCCATGCAAGCCACGACTGCCCGAGCGCTCAAGGAACGGCGCCGCCATGCCCGCCAAGGTCGCTCCAGCTCCGAACGATTGGCCTTCCTGCGCGGCTTCCTCAAGAACCCAGTGATGGTCGGCTCGGTGATCCCGAGCAGTCGCAAGCTGATCGACCGCATGCTCGGTCCGGTGAAGTGGGAAGAGACCCGGCTGTTCGTTGAATATGGCCCGGGTGTCGGCACGTTCACCCGCATCATCCTGGACCGGCTTCCGGCCGATGCGAAGCTGGTGACGATCGACACCAATGCCGAGTTTACCGCCTTCCTCAAGGAAAGCATCGACGACGAGCGGCTGGTGGCGGTGACCGCCAGCGCTGCCGACGTCGAGAAGGTGCTCGAGGACCGCGGGCTCGGCAAGGCCGACTATGTGCTCTCGGGCCTGCCCTTTTCGACCCTGCCGCCGGGCGTGGGCGACGAGATCGGCGCGGCTACGGCACGCGCGATCCGGCCGGGCGGCGCGTTCCTCGTCTACCAGTTCAGCCCCAAGGTGCGTGACTTCATCGCTCCGGTGTTCGAGCGGATCGAGCGCGGCTTCGAATGGATCAACGTTCCGCCCGCGACGCTGTTCTGGGCCTGGCGCGAGCCCGCCGAATAGAGGTCAGCCCTCGGCGCCGAAGTTCATCCGGCGCGTCACGGTATAGTCCACCGCGGTCACCAGGAAGTTGGAAAGCGTCCACTTGAGCCGCTTCCACCAGGTCGCCCGCGCGCGGTGGAGCGCCGGGGTAATCTCCTGCGATTCCGCGAGCTGCCGCTCGAAATAGCCGCGCATCTGGTCGGCGAATCCCTTGTCGTCGATGCGAAGCATCATCTCGAGGTTGAGATAAAGGCTGCGGAAATCGAAGTTGGCCGAGCCGATATGGACGACATCGTCGACGATCAGCAGCTTGGTGTGGAGCTTCTCGGGCAGGAATTCGAACATCCGTACCTTGTGGCGGAGCAGCCGGGCATAGGTGTGCCGGGCCGCGGCGATCGTCGCATTGTTGTCGCTTCGTGCCGCGGTGACGATCCGCACCTCGCCCCGGTCGCCGAGCCGCCACAGCCGGCGGAGCATCGCGAAAGGCGGCGAGAAATAGGCCGAGATCATGTCCAGCCGCTCGGCCTGGACGAGGTCCCGGGCGATCCCGACGGTCCAGGGGTGGCCGCGCCGGACCGGCCCCGAATATTGCCACTGAAGCGCTCCCTTGTGCTGGGTGTGGCGGTGAAGGAGCCGGCGCAGGTCGCGGAGCCGAGGGCGCGTGGACGTGGTCCAGCGCTGGATCGCGTCGAAGTAGCGGGCCGCCGCGCGCACCGCCGCCCCGTCGAGATGGAGCCAGAGGTCGCGCCAGCGCTCATCGGAATGGTCGCTCACATAGTCGACCGTCACGTTGGCGCCCCCGGTCAGCGCCTGACGGTCGTCAACCACGACCAGTTTCTGGTGATTGCGCAGCAGGTAGCGCGCACCGAGCCGGGGATGGAACAGGCAACTGTGGCCCCCGGCGGTCTTGAGCTCATCGAGGTAGCCGGAGGGAATGTCCGAGCCGAAACCGTCGAGCACCACCCTCACCTCGCACCCGCGGCGCGCGGCCCTGATCAGCGCGTCGCGCACGGCTTCGCCCGCGGCGTCGGCATCGAGCATGTAGAACAGCAGCCGGATCGACTGGCGGGCGCCGTCAATCATCTCGAGCAGGACCTGAAGCCGCTCGCCGCCATGCTCGAGCAGGGTCAGCCTGGTACCCGCGATCTCGGCGCAGATTCGCTCGCCTGGGGCGGGTGGCTTCGGGTCCTCGGCGGGCATGGCCGGCTCGGTAGCTGTTGTGGTGGTGCGCGCAAGCATGGCGAGACAACGTTCGAGCCGGCTCAGAGGCTGCTTTCCTTGACTTGGAAGCCTCTTCCACCTAGGTCCGCGACCTTCTCTTCCCGTCAGCAAATTGTGAAGGCCACGCCATATGGCACGCGTCACTGTCGAAGATTGCGTCGACAAGATCCCGAACCGCTTCGATCTCGTCCTGCTGGCGGCGCAGCGCGCCCGGCAGATTTCGGGTGGCGCGGACCTCACCATCGACCGCGATCGTGACAAGAACCCGGTTGTCGCCCTGCGCGAGATTGCCGAGGAGACGGTCCGTCCTCGCGAGCTTCACGAAGCGGTGGTTTCGAGCCTGCAGCGTGTCCAGATCGACGAAGAGGATGCGACCGACGAGCTGGCTTCGCTCAGCGAATCGGCAGAGGCGCTGCGCCTGACCGCGGCCGCTCCGCCGCGTCCGACCCCGTCGGGCGGCGACTACGAATAACTGAGGAGATGCCGCTCAGGCGGCGTCCCGTTTAGCCAGCGGGGGGAGCGGCGGCGCCAGCTCCTCGCCGTCTGCACCGATCCACACCAGATCCTCCATCGCCAGCACGCGACCATCGTGCGCGCGAACGCTGAGTGGCGCCACCGGTCGGCGGTCCCGGCGATCAGCCAAGGCGGGATGCGAGGGTTTGCCGAGCCCTGCCTCAAGCCCCCATTGCCGTATCGCGACCAGTACCGGCAGGAGGCCGGCGCCGCGCTCGGTCAATGCGTAGATGACCTTGCGGCGATCGTGCGGATCGGGCGTGCGGGCGAGGATGTCCGCACGGACGAGTCGGGCCAGACGATCACTGAGGATGTTGCGGGCGATGCCGAGGCACGCCTGGAATTCCTCGAAGTGGCACAGGCCGAGCATCGCTCCGCGCAGGATCAAGCAGGTCCAGCGCTCACCGATCAACTGTATTGCAGCGGGGATCGGGCAAGCTTCGGACGAAAGCTTGAAGGCCCTGACATGTCCGACATCACGCGCCATCGGTTGTGAACCCCCCACGATAAGCGATTGTGCTTTGAGCATAGTTCATTCGGGCTCGCCACCCGAGTCGGCACTAACCTGCATCAGTGTTGCCGCCACGACGCACCTTTTCGCACTTGCAACAGGCCCCGTGCCCGGCCCACATAGAGAGAGTGCTGCGCCAATATGAGCTGGTCGAGCGGGTTCGCTCCTACGATCCCGATGCCGATGAGGGATTGATCAACCGCGCCTACGTCTTCTCGATGAAGGCGCATGGATCGCAGACGCGGGCGTCGGGCGATCCCTACTTCAGCCACCCGATCGAAGTGGCGGGAATCCTGACCGACCTGAAGCTCGACGACGAGACGATCGTCACGGGCATCCTTCACGACACGATCGAGGACACGGTCGCGACACCCGACGAGGTCGAGCGACTGTTCGGAGCCAATGTCGCCCGGCTGGTCGATGGCGTGACCAAGCTCAGCAAGATCGAAGCCCAGTCCGAGAACGAGCGCGCCGCCGAGAACCTCCGCAAGTTCCTGCTCGCCTTGTCCGACGACATCCGGGTGCTGCTCGTGAAGCTGGCCGACCGGCTGCACAACATGCGCACGCTTCACCACATCAAGAATGAGGACAAGCGTCGCCGCATCGCCCGCGAGACGATGGATATCTATGCCCCGCTGGCCGAGCGGATCGGCATGTACGAGATCATGAACGAGATGCAGACGCTGGCCTTCCGCGAACTGGAGCCGGACGCCTACGCCTCGATCACCCGCCGTCTCGCGCAGCTGCATGCCGAAGGCGGCGACCTCGTCAGCCGGATCGGGCTTGGGCTGCGACTGCACCTTGCCGACAATGGCCTCGAGGCGGAGGTCACCGGGCGCGAGAAGCATCCCTTCTCGATCTGGCGCAAGATGGCCGAGCGGCACATCAGCTTCGAGCAACTGTCGGACGTGATGGCCTTCCGGGTGATCGTCGACAGCGAGGAGGATTGTTACCGCGCGCTCGGCCTCATCCACCGCCGCTGGCCGATGGTCCCGGGCCGCTACAAGGACTTCATCTCGACGCCCAAGCGCAACGGCTACCAGAGTCTCCACACCTCGGTGATCCACGAGGCCAAGATGCGGATCGAGGTGCAGATCCGCACCCGGGCGATGCATCTGCAGGCCGAGAAGGGCCTCGCCGCGCACTGGGCCTACAAGGAGGGCAAGCCCGCCGCCGACATCCACGTTCCCTGGATCGACGATCTCGTCGAGATTCTCGACCATGCCGACAGCCCCGAGGAGCTGCTCGAGCACACCCGGATGGCGATGTACCAGGACCGGATCTTCGCTTTCACCCCGAAGGGCGAACTGATCCAGCTTCCAAAGGGCGCGACTCCGGTCGACTTCGCCTACGCGGTGCACACGCGGCTTGGCGACAAGACCGTCGGCGCCAAGGTCAACGGCCGGGTGGTGCCGCTGCGGACGCTGCTCGACAATGGCGACCAGGTCGAGATCCTGACCAGCGACGCACAGACTCCCCAGCCGAGCTGGCTGCGCTTCGTCGCGACCGGCAAGGCACGCTCGGCGATCCGCCGTTTTGTCCGCCACAAGGAACGCGACGAGACGGTCGAGCTCGGACGCAAGATCTACGACGAAATCGTCGCCCGGCTACCGGTGCCGCTCGCCAAGGAGGCGCTCGGCCGCGCGCTCAAGAAGCTCAAGCTCGAGGACGAGGACGCGCTGATGATCGCCATCGCCCGCAAGCGGGTCGGCGACGAGGCGTTGATGGAAGCGCTGATGCCGGGCTCGACCGGAGGCGACGTCGCCCCGCGGCCTGCGGCGCAGCGCCGCGCCATCTCGATCCGTGGGCTGACCCCGGGTGTCGCCTTCCATCTCGCTCCCTGCTGCCACCCGATTCCGGGCGACCGGATCGTCGGCCTGCGCCGCGAGGACGAGGAAATCGAGGTGCATGCGATCGGCTGCGACCTGCTGGCGAGCGGAATTGACGCCGACTGGCTCGACCTCAGCTGGAGCGACGACTCCGACGGCGCGGCGGCGCGCCTGTGCATCATCCTTCGCGACGTCGCCGGAGCACTCGGCACCATGGCGACGATCCTCGGCACCAAGGGCGCGAATATCGTCAACCTCGCGCAGGTCCACCGCGACGGCAGCTTCCACACCTTCCACGTCGACGTCGAGGTGCACGATCTTGCCCACCTCCACGCGATCATGGCGGCGTTGCGCGCCGCCGACCAGGTGTCGAGCGTCGAGCGGGTCTAGCTCCGCCGCTTGCGATTGCCCTCGACCCCGCCCGCGGCGAGCACCGCGAGCGTGACGAGGTCGCTTGCGCCCGCGGTCATCGGCGCAATCTGGACCGGCAGCTTCATTCCGAGGAGGAACGGCCCGAGGACATTCTCGCCTCCGAGCGCGCGGAGCAGCTTGGCCGACAGGCTGGCCGACTGGAGGCCGGGCATGATCAGGATGTTGGCCGGACCCGAGAGTCGGCTGAACGGGTAGAAGCGCCGCTGCTGATCGTGGTTGAGCGCGAGGTCGGGCGACATCTCGCCCTCATACTCGAAATCGACCTTGCGGCCGTCGAGTAGCGCGACCGCCTCGCGAAGCTCGCCGATGTAGGCGCCGGGCGGGTTGCCGAAGGTCGTGTAGCTGGTGAAGGCGACCCGCGGCTCCTGGCCCATGCGCCGGGCGAACGCCGCCGAGCGGATGGCGATGGCGGCGAGCTGCTCGGCACTGGGCCGCTCGGTCACCGCCGTGTCGGCGATCAGGACCGTCTGGTTCTGGCCGACGATGATGTTGACCCCGAAGGGTGCCGAATCCTGCTCATGATCGATGACCATCTCGACTTGGCGCAGCGACTGGCTGAACGGCCGGGTGACTCCGGTGATCATCGCGTCCGCCTCGCCCAATGCGAGCATCGCCGCGGCGAAGTAGTTGCGATCCTGGTTGACCATCCGCTCGATCTCGCGACGCAGGAATCCCTTGCGCTGGAGCCTCGCGTAGAGGTGGTCGACCGCACGCCCGACGAGCGGGGAGTTGCGGCTGTTGAGGACTTCGTAGCCCGAGGGATCGTCGATCCCCAGCTCGCGCAGGCGGTCGTGGACGTCATCGCGCCCGACCAGCACGGGGGTCCCGTAACCCCCTTCCTTGAAGGCGATCGCCGCGCGCAGCACGACATGCTCCTCGCCCTCGGCGAACAGCACCCGCTTCGGATTCGCCTTGGCCGCCTCATAGGCGAGGCTGAGCACGCTGACGGTCGGATTGAGCCGGGCCCGAAGCGACTGGCGATAGGCCGCCATGTTCTCGATCGGGCGCTGCGCCACTCCGGACGTCATCGCCGCCTGGGCAACCGCGGCGGGGACGACCTCCATCAGGCGCGGATCGAACGGCGCGGGGATGATGTAGTCGGCGCCGAAGCGGTGGCTGACCCCGCCGTAGGCGGCCGCCACTTCCTCCGGAACGGCTTCGCGGGCCAGTTCCGCGAGCGCGTTGGCGGCCGCGATCTTCATCTCGTCGTTGATCGCGGTGGCGCGCACGTCGAGCGCGCCGCGGAAGATGAAGGGGAAACCGAGGACGTTGTTGACCTGGTTCGGATAGTCAGAGCGGCCGGTCGCCACGATCGCGTCGGGACGCGCAGCCTTGGCCTCGGGCGGGGTGATCTCGGGATCGGGATTGGCCATCGCGAAGATGATCGGCGACGGCGCCATCTTGAGCACCCATTCGGGCTTGAGCGCCTTGGCCGCCGACAGGCCGAGGAAGACGTCCGCCCCATCGAGCGCGTCGGCGAGGCTGCGCCGCTCGGTCTCGACCGCATGCGCGCTCTTCCACTGGTCGAGGTCGGTGCGTCCCTTGTGGATGACCCCGCTGCGATCGCACATGATGACATGGTCGCCGCGCACGCCCATGGCCTTGATCAGTTCGGTGCAGGCGATGGCGGCGGCACCCGCGCCGTTCACCACGACCTTGATATCGCGAAGGTCGCGGCCGGTCAGCAGGCACGCATTGATGAGCCCGGCGGCGGTAATGATCGCGGTGCCGTGCTGATCGTCGTGGAAGACCGGAATGTTCATCCGCTCGCGCAACGTCTGCTCGATGACGAAGCAGTCCGGTGCGGCAATGTCCTCGAGGTTGATTCCGCCGAAGGTCGGCTCGAGCAGCGCCACCGCCTCGATGAACTTCTGCGGGTCCTCGGTGGCGAGCTCGAGGTCGATCGAATCGACGTCGGCGAAGCGCTTGAACAGCACCGCCTTGCCTTCCATCACCGGCTTGGACGCCAGCGCGCCGAGATTGCCGAGGCCGAGGATGGCGGTTCCGTTGGAGATCACCGCAACAAGGTTGCCCTTGGCGGTGTAATCGTAGGCGGTTGCGGGATCCTCGGCGATCGCGCGCACGGGCACGGCCACGCCCGGCGAATAAGCGAGGCTGAGGTCGCGCTGGGTCGCCATCGGCTTGGAGGCGACGATCTCGATTTTGCCGGGCCGCCCACGCGAGTGGAAATGCAGCGCCTCGGCTTCGGAAAACTTCACATTGCTTTCGGACATGGCACGGGCTCTAGCCCAGTTTTGGCGTCATTCCCAAACCTCGTCTTCGACTTGCGACGAACGAGGTGGTTACGCGTGACGCGCCGAGCAGCTAGGACGGTCGAATGGCCCGGGCCGACGCCGACACTCCGATGATGAAGCAATATCACCGCCTCAAGGCCGAGGCCGGTGACGCGCTGCTCTTCTACCGGATGGGCGACTTCTTCGAACTCTTCTTCGACGACGCCAAGGTCGCCGCCTCCTGCCTCGACATCGCGCTGACAAAGCGTGGCGACGAGGTGCCGATGTGCGGCGTGCCGGTTCATTCGGCGGAAGGCTATCTCGCCCGGCTGATTCGAGCCGGCCACCGGGTCGCGATCGCCGAGCAGATTGAAAGCCCGGCCGAAGCACGCAAGGCGCGCGGCTCCAAGGCGCTGGTCGAACGGGCGATCGTCCGGCTGGTCACGCCGGGCACGCTGACCGAGGACACGCTGCTCGAGAGCGGGGCTTCCAATTGGCTGGCGGCGGTCGGCCGCGCCGGCGAGGAGTGGGCGATCGCCGCCTGCGACATCTCGACCGGACGCTTCGAACTCGTCGCCTGCGCGGCCCACGAGCTTGCCGCCGAACTGGCCCGGCTCGCCCCTTCCGAAGTAGTCGGCGCGGAGCCGGTCAGCGGGATCACGGGACGCTGGGGGCACGACGGCTTCGATAGCGCCGAGGGCGAGCGCGCGCTCAAGCGGCGGTTTGGCCTCGCCGACCTCGAAGGGTTGGGCGGGCCGGGACGCGCCGAGCTGGCGGCCTGCGGCGGGCTCCTCGCCTATCTCGACACCACCCAACGCGATTCGACCGCCTTCCTTGCCATGCCGCGGCGGGTGTCGCGCGCGCAGCACATGGCGATCGATGCGGCGACCCGCGCCAGCCTCGAGATTTGCCGGGCGCAGGATGGCGGGATCGCGGGCTCGCTCCTCGCCGAGGTCGATCGCTGCGTCACCGCCGCCGGCCGCCGGCTGCTCGGCAGCGACCTTTCCGCGCCGCTCACCGACCGGCAGGCGATCGAGCAGCGGCTCGACCTCGTGGCCTGGCTGCACGAGGATGCTATTCGCCGCGAGCGGGTCCGATCGGCGCTTCGCAGCCTGCCCGACATCGGGCGCGCGATGGGTCGGCTGGTCGCCGGGCGTGGCGGTCCGCGCGACCTCGCCGCGCTTCGCGACGGACTAACCGGAGCGGCATCGCTCGCCGACATGCTGGAGCGTCAGTCACTCAAACCCGTGCTGCTCGACCAGCTGTTGCCGGAGCTTGGCGGCCATGACGAAGCCATATCCGAGCTGGCGCGCGCACTGATCGCCTCCCCTCCGCTCGATCCGGCCAAGGGCGGCTTCATCGCCGAAGGTTATGACCGCGAACTCGACCAGCTTCGCTCGGCTTCGAGCGACGGGCGGCGCGCGATCGCCGAGCTCGAGGGTCGCTACCGCGAAGCCACGGGCATCTCGGCACTCAAGATCCGGCACAATGCTGTGCTCGGCTACCATGTCGAGGTACCCGCCAGGCATGCCGACCGGCTGCTCGCGCCGGACAGCGGGTTCACGCACCGCCAGACCATGGCCGGCGCGGTGCGCTTCAACAGCCCGGCGCTGCACGAGGAGGCGAGCCGGGTGCTCGAGGCAGGTGGCCACGCGCTGACCCTCGAGCATGCCCATCTGGAGCGGCTCACCGGGCAGGTCGTCGGGCGTGCCGGCCCGATCGCCGACACGGCCGATGCCCTTGCCCGAATCGATGTTGCCGCCGGTCTCGCCGAGCGGTCTACCGAGGGCCGCTGGTCCCGCCCGTCGCTCGACGAGGGCGCCTGCCTCGAGATCGAGGGCGGTCGTCACCCAGTAGTGGAGCGCGCGCTGACCGCGTCGGGCGAGCGCTTCGTGGCCAACGACTGCTGCCTCGGCAGCGGCGACCGGCTGTGGCTGATCACCGGCCCCAACATGGGCGGCAAGTCGACGTTTCTCCGCCAGGTGGCGCTGATTGCGCTGCTGGCGCAGGCTGGAAGCTTCGTTCCCGCGAGCCGCGCCAGGGTCGGGCTGGTCGACCGGCTGTTCAGCCGGGTCGGCGCGTCGGACAATCTGGCGAGGGGCCGCTCGACCTTCATGGTCGAGATGGTCGAAACCGCGGCCATCCTCGCCCAGGCAACCGAGCAAAGCCTCGTCATCCTCGACGAGATCGGCCGCGGGACCTCGACCTACGACGGACTGGCGATCGCCTGGGCTGTGGTCGAGGCGATGCACGACGAGGTCAGGGCACGGACATTGTTCGCCACCCACTATCACGAACTGACCCGGCTTGCTGGACGGCTCGACGCGCTCTCGCTCCACCATGTCCGGGCGCGCGAATGGAAGGGCGAGCTGGTGCTGCTCCACGAAGTCGCCGAAGGCGCGGCGGATCGCAGCTACGGAATCGCCGTGGCGAGGCTGGCCGGCCTCTCGCCGTCCGTCCTGTCGCGAGCGAAGGCGGTGCTCGCCAAGCTCGAGGCCGGACGCGACGCGACCGGCGGGATCGCCGCCGGGCTCGACGACCTTCCCTTGTTCGCGGCCTTTGCTGCCAAGGAGCCGCCCAAGGACCCGCTGGCCGAGGCGCTGGCAGCGGTGGAGCCCGACAGCCTGACGCCGCGCGAAGCGCTCGAGCAGCTCTACGCGCTCAAGCGGCTGGCCGACGAGCGGGACGGATGACGCCGCTGGCGGACATGGTCGAGCACGGTCGCGCCGCCATCTTCGTCGCGATGGACGATTGCCCGCACGAGGGACGCGCGCACGCCGCCGCCTTCGCCAGGCTGACCGACGAGGTCGTGCGCGAGGCCTTCGCCCGTGCGCTGGCCGCCTACCCCAGTGCCAACCCGTCCAGCTCCGAGCGCGTCGCGCTGGTCGCCTTGGGCGGTTACGGACGCGGCGAAATGGCGCCGTTCAGCGACGTCGACCTCATGTTCCTCACCCCGCACCCGCGCGCGCCCTGGTGCGAGCAGGTGATCGAGGCGACGCTCTACGCGCTGTGGGACGCCAAGCTGAAGGTCGGGCAGGCGATCCGCACTGTGCCCGAGTTGCTGAGCCTCGCCCGCTCCGACCTGACGGTGCGCACCGCCATGCTCGAAAGCCGCCTTGTCGCGGGCGATCCCCTGCTGTTTGAGGAGGCCCGTGCACGGTTCCACAAGGAGGTCGTCGCGGGGAGCGCCGCCGACTTCGTTACCGCCAAGCTGGCCGAGCGCGACGAGCGGCACGAGAAGATGGGCGACAGCCGCTACCTCGTCGAACCCAACGTCAAGAACGGCAAGGGAGGCCTGCGCGACCTTCACACCCTGACCTGGGTCGGCAAATATGTGCGTGGGCTCACACGCTCGGCCGAGCTGGTCGAAGCCGGGCTCCTGACATCGGCCGAGTTCGCCCGCTTCGATCGCGCCGAGCGCTTCTTCTGGTCGGTCCGATGCCTGCTTCACCGTGCGGCCGGGCGTGCCGAGGAGCGGCTGAGCTTCGCACACCAGCGCGAGCTGGCCGAGGCGCTCAACTATGCCGATCGGCCAGGCAAGCATGCGGTCGAACGCTTCATGCAGATGTACTTCCTGCAGGCGCGGACCGTCGGTGACCTGACCGGTCAGTTCCTCGCGCAACTGGACGAGCAACTCGGCGCCAAGGGCCGGCGCTTCGCCCTTCCGACCTTCCTTCGTCGCCCTCGACGGCTCGGCGGCTTCGTCATCGATCGCGGTCGGATCGCCATTCCGAACGAGCGCTTCTTCCGTGAAGACCCTCGCCGCCTCCTCGAGGTGTTCGCGCTCGCCGCACGCGAGAAGATGGAGGTGCATCCGAGCGCCATGCGGGCTGCGACCCGCGACGCGAGGCTGGTCGAGCAGGTCCGCGACGATCCTGCCGCCAACGCCCTGTTTCTCGAGGTGCTGACCACTCGCGACCATCCCGAACTGGTGCTTCGGTGGATGAACGAGGCCCATGTCTTCGGCCGCTTCGTTCCCGACTTCCGCCGCGTCGTCGGGCAGATGCAGTTCGACATGTACCACCACTATACCGTCGACGAGCATACGATCCGTGCGGTCGGGTTGCTGGCGGCGGTGGAGCGGGGAGAACTCGCTGACGATCATCCGCTGGCTACCGCCCTGTTCAAGCAGATCGGATCGAGGCGCGCGCTCTATGTCGCGGTGCTGCTGCACGACATCGCCAAGGGGCGCGGCGGCGACCACAGCCTGCTCGGCGCCGAAGTGGCGCAGCAGCTCTGCCCGCGCCTCGGACTCGACCCCGGCGAGACCGAGACGGTGGTCTGGCTCGTCCGGCATCATCTGCTGCTCAGCCACGTCGCCTTCAAGCGCGACCTTGCCGATCCCAAGACGATCGATGACCTGGTGGCGGTGGTGCAAAGTCCCGAGCGGCTGCGGCTGCTGCTGATCCTGACGGTCGTGGACATTCGCGCGGTCGGGCCGGGCATCTGGACCGAATGGAAGCGGCGGCTGATCAGGAATCTCCACGACCTTGCCGAGGAGCGGCTTCGGCTGGGTCACAAGCAGCGCGGCCGTGCCGAAGAGGTCGCCGCCAAGCAGGAGAAGGTGCGCGCGGCTCTCGGCTGGAACGCAACCGCGGCCAGGGCTCATGCCCGGCGCCTGCCCGACAGTTACTGGCTCGCCGAGCCCGAGAACTGGATCCACGACAATGCGCGCCAGATCGCCGCGGCCGAGGCGCGGATCGGACCGCCGCAACCTTCGGTCAGCGTCGAGGGCGAGACCGAAGGTGCCACCCGGGTCAGCGTCTTCGCGCCCGACCGGCCCGGCCTGTTCTACCGGGTCTGCGCCGGGCTCGCGGCCGCGGGGGCTTCGATCGTCGATGCCCGGATTCACACCACGCGCGATGGGATGGCGCTCGACAATCTCCTGATCCACGACGGGCAGGGTCGACCCTATGGCGACAAGCGCCGACGCTTGCGCGTCGCTCGCGAGGTGACGGCGGCGCTTCTAGACGAGCGCCTACCGAGCCTACCTGCCGGCCAGGCTGCGCCGGCATTCCCGGTCGCCCCGTCGGTGACCATCGCCGAAGGGGCGTCGCGGCGATTCACCGTCGTCGAGGTCCAGGCCGCCGACCGTCCCGGCCTGCTCGCCGCCCTGGCGCTGGCGATCCACGAGTGCGGGCTGGTCGTCCACTCGGCGCATATTGCGACCTACGGCAATCGCGGCGTCGACGTCTTCTACCTGACGACGGCAAATGGCACCAAGCTTGGAGCGGAAAAGGTGGCGCTGCTCCGCCCTGCCCTGCTTGCCGCGGCGGCGGACGAACGGCCGAAGGGCGCTGCCGCCGCCTGACGCGGCACTCTCTCCAACGCACAGGAAAAAGGCCCCGCGATCGCTCGCGAGGCCCTCCCCCTGTCAACTCTTTGCGTCCCCTTACATGCGGGTGCGCAGGGTGATCCCGTAGGTGCGCGGCTCGGCCAGGAAGGCGCCGAACAGCTGGCTCGACGAGGTGGCGAAGCCGTTGTCCACCGCGCGGCGGGTTCCGGTGCCCTGCAGGGTCGCGTCGAACGCCACCTGCAGATAGTCCTCGTTGAACAGGTTCTGCGCCCACAGCTCGACGCCCCACATTCCGTTGGGTCCCTGCAGGCCGATGCGGCCGTTGACGACTGTGTACGGCGACTGGCGCTTCTCGATGTCGAGATCCGAGCCGGTGTTGAACTGCGAGGCGTGACGCGCATCGACATAGAACAGCGCACGAATGCCGCTGGCGGTGATCCGCGGGTTGAAGCCCGCCGAAGCCGTGACCGACAGGCCCGAGCTGTTGGACAGGCGGCGACCCGGCAGCTGGAACAGCGCGACGCTGAGCGGACGGCCATCGGCGCCGACCAGATTGTCGCGGTAGCGGGTGCTGACGAAAGTCGTGCCGACGTTGAGCGTCACGTCCTGCACCGGGCGGGTGAAGATCTCCAGTTCGACGCCGCGGCTGCGGACACCGGCACGCAGGTCGTCCTTGTCGCAGGCGCCGTTGCCGATGATGTTGTCGGTGTCGCCGAGCAGGACCGACTTCTTGCAGCTGTTGATGTTCTCGACGAAGAAGTTGAGCCCGTTGAAGGTGTTCAGCTGGAAGTCGCGGAACAGCTGCTGGAAGGCGGCGAAGTTGATGTCGACGCCGCGACCATTGTACTTGATGCCGAGCTCGTAAGCGTCGTTCAGCTCCGGCTTGAACTCGAGGAGGTCGAGCGACGAGTTGGCGGTGATGCCACCCGGTGCGCCCGGGTTGGTCGTGGTGTTGCCGAAGATGGTGCGGTTCAGGCCCGAACGGTCGAGGTTGAAGCCGCCCGCCTTATAGCCCTTCGAGTAGCTGGCGTAGGTCAGGATGTCGTCGACCGGCTTCCAGCTGAGGACGACGGTGCCCGACAGCTTGCTCTCGGTGCGCTTGCCGCGCTCGGGCGCGAAGCTTCCGCCCGGCACGCTCGGAATGATGCACGGCAGCTGCTGGGCAGCCTGGAGGCCGGCCAGCGGGTTCGTGGTGCCGTTGAGCGCGGTCAGTGCGCGGCAGAGGGTGTTGTTGTCGTTGAAGGTGGCGTCGAGGGTCTTGCGCTCGCGGGTGTAGCGGGCGCCGACGGTCAGCTTCAGCGACTGGGTGAGCGCGAAGATGTTGTGGGTGAAGAGCGCCATGTTGTGGCTCTTCTGGTCGAAGTCGTCACGCAGCCCGACACCGTTGAAGGTGAAGCCCGGGACGCCGAGGGTCGCCGCGATTGAGCCGAAACCCGGACGCGCCGGATTGGCGTTGAGCGGGGCGAGCTGTGCGAACTGGCCCTGCAGGGTCGCAAGCTGCGCGACCTGCGCCGGGGTGCGCGATCCGACCGGGATGGCGCTCAGTGCGGCAATGCCACCCTGGATCTGGCCGAGCGCGGTGCCCAGGGCGCCGCTGTTGACGCAGGTCGACGAGCTCGGCTGAAAGAAGCTGGTGAGCGCCGGATTGCCGCTGAACAGCAGGCAGTTGGCATAGCGGTCGTAGTCGGCGCCGTAGCTGAGGTTGTCCGAGACGCGCAGGTTCTCGCGAGCGAAGTAGCCGCCGACCAGCCAGTCGAGACGATCGTTCAGCGCCGAGCCCTGGAGACGAAGCTCCTGGGTGAAGGTCTTGAACTTGTTGAACGCGTCGCCGTCCGAGGCGCGGTAGATGATGTCGAGGTTGTTGAAGTCGGCATCCTGGCCGCGGACGTAGTTGTTGTAGCGGTAGGCGGTGATGCTGGTCAGCTCGGCGCCACCGAAGTCGTAGACCGCCTCGCCCGACACGCCATAGTCCTTGACCTGCGAATCATAGTCGCGGCCGGGCGTGATCGCGATCTTGCGCGAGAAGGTGTCGTCGTTGATGATTCCGCCGAGCGCGCGCTCGAGGCCTGCGACCGTCGAGGGCTGCTCGACGGTGACGCCGCCGACGCGGGCGTAGTTGCGGGCGCGCAGATAGGTCGCGCCGCAGCACTCTTCGTCACGCTTCGAATAGTCGCCGATCAGGCGGAAGCTGAAGTTGTCGTTGGGCTTGTAGAGGCTCTGGAGGCGAAGAAGGTAGCGATCGCGGTTGTTGACGTCGCGGCCCGAGACCACGTCGGTCAGGTAGCCGTCGCGCTTGAGGTAGACGGCGTCGGCACGAACCGCGAAGCCGTCGGTGATTGCGCCGGTGGCGCCCACTTCGACACGGCGCAGGTCGTAGTTGCCGAGCGTCAGTTCGCCGTTGATCGCGGTCTTGAACGACGGCTTGGCGGTGATGATCGAGATGAGGCCGGCCGAGGCGTTGCGGCCGAACAGCGTGCCCTGCGGACCGCGGAGGACCTCGATGCGGTCGATCTGGCCGAGTTCGGTCAGGCCGACGCCGGTGCGCGAGCGGTAGACGCCGTCGACGAACACCGCGACCGAGCTCTCGAGACCCGGGTTGTCGCCGACCGTTCCGACGCCGCGGATACGGGCGACGCCCGCGCCGGCTTCGGACGAGGTCGAGGAGACGAGCAGCGAGGGGCTGACCTGGACCAGCTGGCGGATGTCGGCGACGCCCGAGTTCTCGAGGGTCTGCGCGGTGATCGCGCTGACGGCCAGCGGAACGTCAGACAGCGCTTCGTTGCGGCGTGTGGCGGTGACGATGATGTCGCCGGTGTCGGCGGTGTTCGCCTGCTCGGCGGTCTGCTCGGTCGCGGTCTGGTCAACCGCGGCGGCTTCGGCGGTTGCGCCGTCGGTCGGCTGAGCAGCGCCCTTGTCGGTGTCGGTCGACTGGGCGAAGGCCGGCGTGGAGATGGCGAACAGGCCGGCCGAAAGCAGCCAGATGGACTTGCGCATAATAGAGACCCCTCCGGTGAATACGTATCCGGTGGAGGGATAGAGCGGCGGCGCGCCTCTTGGGAAGCGCGCCGCCTGCTAACAAAGTGGTAAGTTGCAGGCTGTTACCGGTCTGCAACATATTGCAGTGCAGCAACAATCTTGCTGCAACGCACCCTACTTGGGCGCGAGCACCATCAGCATCTGCCGGCCTTCCATTCGCGGATGGGCCTCGATCTTCGCAATCTCAGAGACTTGCTCCGAAGCGCGCTGCAGGACCGCCATGCCGAGCTGGCCATGGGCCATCTCGCGACCGCGAAAACGCATGGTGAGCTTCACCTTGTCGCCCTCGCCCAGGAACTCGACCACCTTCTTCATCTTGGTGTCGTAGTCATGGTCGTCGATGTTCGGACGCATCTTGATCTCCTTGATCTCCTGCGTCTTCTGCTTCTTGCGCTGCTCGTTGGCCTTCTTCTGGGCTTCGTACTTGAAGCGGCCGATATCGAGGAACTTGGCGACGGGCGGATCGGCGTTCGGGCTGATCTCGACGAGGTCGAGGCCGACACTTACGGCCTGCTCATATGCTTCGCGCGTAAACATCACGCCAAGGTTCTCGCCATTTTCGTCGATCACCCGCACCTTCTGGCTCTGGATGAACTCGTTATAGCGGGGACCG
The DNA here is from genome assembly GCF_039538045.1 of Sphingomonas swuensis. Taxonomy (NCBI): domain Bacteria; kingdom Pseudomonadati; phylum Pseudomonadota; class Alphaproteobacteria; order Sphingomonadales; family Sphingomonadaceae; genus Sphingomonas; species Sphingomonas swuensis. The sequence continues at coordinate 93,694 of NZ_BAABBQ010000001.1, forward strand.
GTCATCTGCGGCGGGGCCAGCGGGCGACGAAATGGCGGGGGTATAGCGCAATCTCCATATGCAATTGTGGTGAGCATGGCAGCTAGGCGCTCGGACCTGCGCTGAAAAGGGGGCGGAGCCGGCAGGGCTCCTTTTTGTGCCAGCCTGTGGCGGAGTGGCGTCAGATACCCTCGCGTCCGCGCGACCGCGCCCTACATAGGAAGCAGGAGACGAACGACGATGCTTGAAGTGCTTGGCGTCCTGCTGCTGATGTTCCTGCTGTTCGTGCTTGCCCTCGTATGGCTCGGCTTCAAGGTCGCGCGTCGGGTGATCGGCGTTTTCCAGGGAACGGCAGCGTTCTTCACGCCGTCCATGGCGGGCTTCAACGGAGTGCCCGATCCGCGCTGGTCACGGCTGTCGGCCCTGCTCGATCGACGGCAGCGCGAGCAGGCGCGGGTCGCACGGGAGCGGATCCGCGCCTTCCTGGCGGAGCGCAATTCGGCCGCGCTGACCCCGCACGAGGCGCAACTGATGATCAGCTGCGAGAAGCGCGTGCCCGAACTGCTCGACACCTGCCTCGAGCGCTGCCGTACCGCGCGCACCGACGAGCGCTGCGACTATGCCGCGCCGACCCTCGAGCGGCTCGTCCGGATCGGCGAGGAAGCCGAGGCCGCACGGCGGGCCATCCGCGAGCGCGACGATCAGCAGCTCACCACCATGCACCATTATTTCGATGCGGTGGCGACCCGCGAGCCGCGCTGATCAGCGAAGGTCGGGCGGCGTCGCCTCGTCGCGGAGCATGGCCATCGCCTCGTCGAGGCTCATCACCTGCTGGCGCTCCTCCGAGCCGAGCCGCCGGATCGCAACGCTACCTTCCTCGGCCTCGCGCTTGCCGACGACCAGCAGCAGCGGGACCTTGGCGAGGCTGTGCTCGCGAACCTTGTAGTTGATCTTCTCGTTGCGCGTGTCGGCTTCAGCCCGGAAGCCCGCCGCCTGCAGCTTCGAGACCACCTCATTGGCATAATCGTCGGCGTCCGACACGATCGTCGCGACCACCGCCTGGGTGGGCGCGAGCCACACCGGGAAGCGGCCGGCATGATGCTCGATCAGGATCCCGATGAAGCGCTCGTAGCTGCCAAAGATCGCGCGGTGAAGCATGACCGGCCGATGCCGCTCGCCATCCTCGCCGACGAAGGTCGCATCGAGGCGGTCGGGGAGCACCCGGTCCGATTGGATGGTGCCGACCTGCCAAGTACGGCCGATTGCATCGGTCAGGTGCCACTCGAGCTTTGGCGCGTAGAAGGCCCCCTCGCCCGGCAGCTCTTCCCAGCCATATTCCGGCGTCGCCAACCCGGCCGCGGTGACGGCGTCGCGCAATTCGTTCTCGGCCTTGTCCCAGTCGGCATCCGAGCCGAACCGCTTCTCGGGACGGAGCGCGAGCTTGATCGAATAGGTGAAGCCGAAGTCGCGGTAGATGGTGTCGGCCAGCGCGCAGAAGGCCTTCACCTCCTCGACCACCTGCTCCTCGGTGCAGAAGATGTGCGCGTCGTCCTGGGTGAACTGCCGGACCCGCATCAGGCCGTGCAACGCGCCGTGCGGCTCGTTGCGGTGGCAGCAGCCGTTTTCATAGAGCCGTAGCGGCAGGTCGCGGTAGCTCTTGATACCCTGGCGGAAGATGAGGACGTGCGCCGGGCAATTCATCGGCTTGAGCGCCATCCAGCGCGCGTCGCCGCTGACCACCGGGCCCTCGTCCTCGGTGTTCGGAACCTCGTCGGGGATGACGAACATGTTCTCGCGATACTTGCCCCAGTGGCCGGACTGCTCCCACTGGCGCGCGTCCATGATCTGCGGGGTCTTGACCTCGCGATAGCCCGCCGAGTCGATCTTGCGGCGCATGTAGGCCTCGAGCTCGCGGTACACGCGGAAGCCGTTGGGGTGCCAGAAGACCGAGCCGTGGGCTTCTTCCTGGAGGTGGAACAGGTCCATCTCCTTGGCCAGCCGCCGGTGGTCGCGCTTGGCAGCCTCCTCGAGCCGGGTGAGGTGCTCGGCGAGCTGCTTCTTGTTGAGCCAGGCGGTGCCGTAGACCCGCGAAAGCATCGGATTGGCGGGGTCACCACGCCAGTAGGCACCCGACACGCGGGTCAGCTTGAACGCCTGCGGATCGAGCTTCCCGGTCGAGGCGAGGTGCGGCCCGCGGCACAGGTCCATCCAGGCGTCGTCGCCCTTGCCCGAGCGGTACATGGTGATGGTCTCGCCCGCGGGCAGCTCCATCACCCACTCGGCCTTGAAGCGCTCGCCGGTGCGGGCGAAATAGTCGCGCACGTCCTCGCGCGTCCACACTTCGCGGATCATCGGTTCGTCGGCCGCGATGACTTGGCGCATCGCCTCTTCGATCGCGGGAAGGTCCTCCTCGGTGAAGGGACCGCGGCCCTCGGCCGGAGCGAAGTCGTAGTAGAAGCCATCGTCGGTCGCCGGACCGAAGGTGATCTGCGTACCGGGAAAGAGCTTCTGCACGGCTTCGGCGAGGACATGGGCGAAGTCGTGCCGGACCAGCTCGAGCGCATCCTTCTCGTCGCGCGCGGTGATCAGCGCGAGCTCGGAATCGCCCTCGAACGGGCGCATGATGTCGCGGACCTCGCCATCGACCCGCGCCGCGAGCGCGGCCTTGGCCAGACCCGGACCGATCGCCGCAGCCACGTCGGCAGGGGTCGATCCTTCGGGCATCTCCCGAACGGAGCCATCGGGAAGCGAGATTCGAAACATCCTGGACATGGCTCGCCCCTTAGCGGGTGCGGCAACGACTGTGCACCCCCCCCGCCGGACGAGCGGCCTGCGCACTACTACTCGGCCGGATGCGGCGCCGAACCTGTCTGTAGTTGGAGCCAAGGCATCAGCATCCCGACCCGCTGCCGATATTCCTCATAGTCCGCGCCGAATACTCCGACGAGGTCACGCTCCTCGGCCCGGATGGCAAGCTCCCTTTCCGGGGAGGCCGCAGATCAACATGATCCGACCTGCGTCAGAAGCTGGGTCGAAGCCTAGACCGTGAAGCTCTCGCCGCAGCCGCAGGCACCCTTGGCGTTGGGATTGGCGAAGGTGAAGCCGGCAGTGAAGTCGTCCTCCACCCAGTCCATCGTCGATCCGATGAGATAGAGGATCGAGCCACCGTCGACGTAGAAGGTCCCGCCGGAAGTCTCGATCTTCTCGTCGAACTTGTCTTCGGTGGTCACGTAGTCGACCGAATAGGCAAGACCCGAGCAGCCGCGGCGCGGGGTCGACAGCTTGACGCCGATCGCGTCGGCGGGCGCCTGCGCCATGAGCTTGGCGACGCGCTGCTCGGCGGCAGGCGTCAGCGTGATCGCGGCTGGGCGAGGGCGGCGGGTGGTGGTCGCCTGGCTCATCACAGCATCCCCAGTTCGAGCCGGGCCTCGTCGCTCATCTTGGACGGATCCCAGGGCGGATCCCAGACGAGCTTGACCTCGGCATCGCGCACGCCGGGGACCGACAGCACCCGAAGCTCGACCTCGCCGGGCATGGACTCGGCCACCGGGCAATGCGGCGTGGTCAACGTCATCGTCACCACCGCGTCACCGTCGGCATCGACCGCAACGTCGTAGATCAGCCCGAGCTCGTAGATGTCGACCGGGATCTCGGGATCGTAGATGGTCTTGAGCGTCTCGACGATCGCCGCCTGCAGGTCGCCGCCGGGGCCGGCCGGGGACGCCTGCGCGGGCTGCTCGGCAAGGAAGCCGGCAAGATAGTCGCGCTTGCGTTCGAAGGTCTCGGCCGGCGTTTCCGCCTCGACCCGCGCCTTGGGCGGCGGACTGACCGCTTCGACTTCCTCGATGTTGATCTTGCGTTCCTCGTTCATCCGAAGATCCGTTTCACTTTCCTGAGGCCCTCGACCAGAGCGGCGATGTCGCTGCTGTCGGAATGGGCGGCGAAGCTGGCGCGGCAGGTCGCCGGAACACCGAGCAGCTGCATCAACGGCTGCGCGCAATGGTGGCCGGCGCGGATCGCCACGCCTTCATCGTCTAAGATGGTGCCGACGTCGTGCGGATGCACCCCCTCGACTTCGAAACTGACGATCCCGGCGCTTTCCTCGGGCCCTAAGAGGCGGACGAAGCCAAGAGCGCGCAGCGCGTCGCGGCATTCGGCGACGAGGCGTGCCTCATGGGCGTGGATACGGTCGATCCCAATGCCCTCGACCCAATCGATCGCGGCGGCGAGCCCGATCCCGCCGACGATGTGCGGGGTGCCGGCCTCGAACCGCTGCGGCGGCGGCATGAAGGTGGTGCGCTCGAACGAGACGCTGTCGATCATCGCGCCGCCGCCCTGCCACGGCGGCATGCTCTCGAGCAGCGCCTTGCGCGCCCACAGCACGCCGATCCCGGTCGGCCCGTAGAGCTTGTGACCCGAGTAGGTGTAGATGTCAGCGCCGCTGGCAGCGACGTCGATGGCGACTCGCGGCGCGGCCTGGCACCCGTCGAGCAGCAGCAGCGCGCCCCTGGAGTGCGCGATCCGAGCCGCGCGTTCCACGTCGAGGATCGAGCCGAGCACGTTCGAAACATGCGCGAAGGAGACAAGGCGATGCTCGTCGCTGATCATCGCCTCGGCGGCGTCGAGGTCGATCCGGCCATCCGCGGTCAGCGGCACGACGTCGATCGCGTAGCCGGCGAGCTGCCAGGGCACGATATTGCTGTGATGCTCGAGCGCAGAAAGGAGGACTCGACCCCTTCCCTCCTTCGGGAGCACCTGCGCGACGAGGTTGATCGCCTCGGTCGCGCCGCGGGTGAAGACGGTTTCCTCGGCCGCGCCGCCGATGAAGTTGCCGGCGCGGGCGCGGGCGGCCTCATAAGCCAGCGTCATGTCGGCGCTGCGCTGGTAGACGCCGCGATGCACCGAGGCATAGTCCCGCGCATAGGCCTGGGTGATCGCGTCGATCACCGCCCGAGGCTTCTGGGCGGAAACGGCGCTGTCGAGATAATGCCAGCCGGCGATTGCGGGAAATTGGTCGCGCACGTCGAGCGCCGCGCTGATCGGCGCCTGGACGTTCACCGCGCCACCTTGCGCAACAGGCGACGGGTTTCGGCGATCAACTCGTCGCGACGATCAGCGGGTGCTTCGTCCCACAGCTGCAGGACGAAACCCTCGAGCAGAAGCGCCTTGGCGCTAGCAGGGTCGAGCCCGCGCGACAGGGCGTAGAAGAGCTGGTCGGGATCGAGCTCGCCGACGGAGGCGCCATGGGCGCACTTCACGTCGTCGGCGTAGATCTCGAGCTCGGGCTTGCAGTTGGCGGTGGCGCCGCGGTCAAGCAGCATCGCCTTGACCGACTGCTCGCCGTCCACCTTCTGCGCGTTGCGCGCGACCGCGACCTTGCCGAGGTAGGAGCCGGTCGAAGTCCCGGCGAGGACGCTTCGAACGACCTGGTTGGAGGTGCCGTTCGGCTCCTCATGACGGACGACGGTGACGATTTCCTGCGTCGCCTTGCCCCCAGCGATATTGGCGGCATGAAGCGCAAAATGCGCGCCGTCACGGACCGTCACGTCGACTTCGACCCTGCCATAGTCGGTCGCGCCATTGAGGACGAACAGCGACAGTGTGGCGCCGGGCTCCAGCACGATCTCGGCACGGTGGACCTCCACGCTGTCCTGATTGACGATCAGAACGTGGGCATCCTGTTCGCCGGCCGGAATGTCGATGCGGCGTGCGGGCGCGAGGCCGTGCCAGACGCGGTCGAGCGCCGCCAGGTCGGCGTAGCGATAGGCCTCGTCCTTGCGGGTCGGAAGAGTGGCGACGCTCATGCGACCTCGGCGTAGCCTCCGCGCTCAAGCTCATGCGCAAGCTCGGGACCGCCCGAACGGGTGATCTGGCCCGCGGTCAGGACGTGGACGCGGTCGGGCTGCACATAGTCGAGCAGGCGCTGATAGTGGGTGATCAGCAGCACGCCCTTGTCGGGCGCGCGCATGATCCGGTTGATGCCGGCGCCGACGATCCGCAGCGCATCGATGTCGAGCCCGCTGTCGGTCTCGTCCAGCACCGCGAACTTGGGCCGCATGATGCCCATCTGGACCATCTCGGCGCGCTTCTTCTCGCCGCCCGAGAAGCCGACGTTGACCGGACGCTTGAGCATATCGACGTCCATACCCAGCTCGGCCGCTTCGGCCTTTGCGAGGCGGATGAACTCGGCGCCCGACAGCTCGGCCTCGCCGCGCGCGCGGCGCTGGGCGTTGAGGCTCTCGCGGATAAACTGCATCGAGGAAACGCCGGGGATCTCGACGGGATATTGAAAGCCGAGGAACAGCCCGGCGGCGGCGCGCTCGTGCGGCTCCTGCGCGAGAAGGTCGGTGCCGTCGAGCGTGACAGAACCGCCGGTGACCTCATAGCCCGGCCGTCCGCCCAGCACGTAAGCCAGCGTAGACTTGCCCGCTCCGTTTGGTCCCATGATCGCATGCACCTCGCCCGCCGGAACGGCGAGCGAAAGGCCGTTCAGGATCGGCTTGTCGGCGACGGTCGCCTGGAGGTTCTGAATGTCCAACATCAGTTCTTTGGCTTTCCAGCGGGGCATGTCTGCAGAAATTGGTGGCGCATGGTGTCGATGGTCTCGCGACGGAGGCTCTCCAGCAGTCGCTCGTCGTTCAAGCTGCGCTGACGGTTCTCAGCCGCGGCCTCAGCCAACGATAAGTCCTGTTCGGCGGCGACCGACGGCTGTTGCCGCAAGGCCATTCGGCGCGCGACTAGATCGCGCCGTTGGGCGACAATTGCCTCCTGCTCGCGGAAGGTGGAGAGCATGAATTCACTACGTCGAGCCGCCTCCGCCGAGAAGGTCGGATTGGTCAGGCTGCGGTCGCAAGTTGCTACCGCCTTGCCAAGCATGTCGAGATCCGCGGCCGTCGTGGCCGACGCAAGAAGAAAGAGCGAAATCACCCCACGCTCCCCTCGAGGCTGATCCCCAGCAGCTTCTGCGCCTCGACCGCGAATTCCATCGGCAGCTGCTTCAGCACCTCGCGGGCGAAGCCGTTGACGATGAGGGCCACCGCCGCTTCCTGGTCGAGCCCGCGAGCCATGGCGTAGAACAGCTGATCCTCGCTGATCTTCGACGTGGTCGCTTCATGCTCGATCGTCGCGGTCGGGTTCTTGACCTCGATGTAAGGCACGGTGTGGGCGCCGCACTGGTCGCCGAGCAGCAGACTGTCGCACTGGGTGAAGTTGCGGACGTTCTCGGCGCCCGGCATGACCTTCACCAGCCCGCGATAAGTGTTGTCGGAGCGGCCGGCCGAGATGCCCTTCGAAACGATGGTCGAACGGGTGTTCTTGCCGATGTGGATCATCTTGGTGCCGGTGTCGGCCTGCTGCCGGTTGTTGGTCAGCGCGACCGAGTAGAATTCGCCGACGCTGCCATCGCCCTTGAGGATGCAACTGGGGTACTTCCAGGTGATCGCCGAGCCGGTCTCGACCTGCGTCCACGACACCTTCGAGCGCGCTCCCGAGCACATCGCCCGCTTGGTCACGAAATTGTAGATCCCGCCGACGCCCTCGGCGTTGCCCGGGTACCAGTTCTGGACGGTGGAGTATTTCACCTCCGCATCCTCGTGGGCGAAGATCTCGACCACCGCAGCGTGAAGCTGGTTCTCGTCGCGCATCGGCGCGGTGCAGCCCTCGAGGTAGCTGACGTAGCTGCCCTTGTCGGCGACGATCAGCGTGCGCTCGAACTGGCCGGTATTCTCGGCATTGATGCGGAAGTAGGTCGACAGCTCCATCGGGCAGCGGACGCCCTCGGGGATGTAGACGAAGGTGCCGTCGGAGAAGACGGCCGAGTTCAGGCAGGCGAAGAAGTTGTCGCGCTGCGGGACCACGCTCCCGAGATACTTGCGGACGAGATCGGGGAATTCCTTCACCGCTTCCGAGATCGAGCGGAAGATGACGCCTGCGCGGTCGAGCTCCTCGCGGAAGGTCGTCGCGACCGAGACGCTGTCGAACACCGCGTCCACCGCGACCTTGCGCGCACCCTCGACGCCGGCGAGCACCTTCTGCTCCTCGATCGGGATGCCGAGCTTCTCGTAAGTCCGGCGGATTTCGGGATCGAGCTCGTCGAGACTCGCGATCGTCGGCCGCTTCTTCGGCTCGGCGTAATAATAGGCGTCCTGATAGTCGATCGGCGGAATGTCGAGCTTGGCCCAGTCGACCTCCTCCATCTCGAGCCAGGCGCGATAACCCTTCAGCCGCCATTCGAGCAGCCACTCGGGCTCGCCCTTCTTGGCGCTGATGAAGCGGACGGTGTCCTCGGACAGGCCCTTTGGCGCGAACTCGGATTCGATGTCGCTGGTGAAGCCCCACTCGTAGGTGGCGAGCTTCTCGGCGGCCTCGTGCGCTTCCTGGTTCCGGATGGTGGTGGCTTCGTTCATGCGATTTCCATGCGGCGCTCGGACGCCAATTGCTCAAGCGTGATACCGGCCAGCGCGTCGCGCACGGTCCGGCTGACAATATTCATGTGCGGCTTCAGGCGGCAGCGGCTGTCGAGTGCGCAGTCGCTGACTTCGTCCGACCCGCTGCACTGCGTCATCGCGATCGGCCCCTCGACCGCCTCGATGATGTCGGCGAGCGTGATCGTCGTGGCTTCGCGGGCGAGGACGAATCCCCCACCGACCCCGCGGCTGGTCTGCAGCAGGCCGGCCGTCGCGAGCTTGCCCAGCACCTTCTGGGCGGTCGGCAACGGAACCCCGGTCTCTGCCGCAAGCAGGGACGCGCTGAGCCGTTCGCCACCCGAGCGGGCGGCGGCAGCGGTCAGGATCACGACCGCATAGTCGGCAAGGTGGGTCAGTCGCATAATGGAGTGTTCCGGTCCTATTTAGGCCGGAGCACCCGATTCTACAACCGGTCCTGTCCTAGGCTTTGGTCCGGGCGATCCACTCGTCGACGCGGGTCTCGAGCATGCTCAACGGCATCGATCCGGCGAGCAGGACCGTGTCGTGGAACTGCCGGTCGTCATACTTCGGCCCGAGCGCGGCCTTGGCCTTGGCGCGCAGTTCCTCGATCTTCAGCTTGCCGATCATGTAGGCGGTCGCCTGGCCGGGATAGACGGCGTAACGCTCGATCGCCTTGACGATCCCACCCTTGGCGTCGGCGCTATTGTCCTCGACATATTTGATCGCCCGCTCGCGGCTCCAGCGTTTGTGGTGAAGTCCGCTGTCGACCACGAGCCGGATCGCGCGGTGAAGCTCGAGCTGCAGCCGACCGAAGTCGCGATAGGGGTCCTCGTAGAGTCCCATCTCCTTGCACAATTTCTCGGCGTAGAGCCCCCAGCCTTCATCTGTGGCGGTGTAGCCGCTGAACTGGCGGAAGGGCGGCACCTCTCCCTTGCCGAGCTCGCTGAGCAGCGCGCCCTGGAGGTGGTGACCCGGAATGCCCTCGTGGCAGAACAGCGCCTCGACCTCGATCGAAGGCATGTCGTCCATGTCGTAGAGGTTGACGTAGTAGGTGCCCGGGCGCGAGCCGTCGGGCGGCGGATCCTGGTAGAAGGCCTTGCCCGCGCTCTTCTCACGGAAGGGCTCGACCGGCTTGATCAGCAGCGGCGCCTTGGGGAGGCGGCCGAAGAAACGCGGAAGCGCGGTTTGCACCGCGGATTGCGCCTTGAGGCTCTCGTCGAGATACTTCTGCTTTCCCGCTGCATTGTTCGGGTAATAGAAGCGCCGGTCCTCGCGCATGAACTTGAAGAAGTCCTGAAGCGAACCCTTGAATCCGACCCGGTCCTTGAGCGCGGTCATTTCGCCGTGAATCCGCGCCACCTGCGCGAGGCCAAGGTCGTGGATCTGGTCGGGCGTCAGGTCGGTAGTCGTGTAGAACTTGGTCCGCGCCTGATACTCCGCGGCACCGTTGGCGAAGCGCCAGATTCCGTCGTCGGTACCTGCCCGGGCCATCTGCGCCTGCATCGCGGCGATGACCCGCTCGTAGGCAGGCTTTAGGTCACGGACCATCGCGGTCCGTCCGGCCGCGAGCAGCCGTGCCTTGGTCGGAGCGTCTGCGTCGAGTTTTCCGACCTTGGCCTGGAAGTCCGCCCACAGGTCGTTGTCGGCCTGCCTGTCGAAGGGTGCGCCGCGGATCAGGTTGCGACTGTCGGCGATGACGTAGGGATAGACCCACTTGGGCGCGAGCACGCCGCCGGCTTCGCGCGCCTTCGCCTCGGCGATCGCCTCGTCGAGGTAGACGGCAATGGCGGAGATGCGGCTGACGTAAGCCTCGGCGTCCGAGACATTGTCGACCTTGTGGATGTTGATGAGGAATGCCGGGCCGTCGCTTTGCGCCCCGTTCATCTGGTCGAACACCAGACCGTTCTTGCGGAACGGCTCGACCACCTCGCGGCGCGCGGCCCGATATTCGAACAGGTCGAAGCTCAGCTGGTCCTCGGGGCTGAGCGTGGCCCGCGGGAAGCGGCTCCGAAGCTCGGCCAGGTAGCGCCGGTCGAGCGCACGGTCGCGCTCGTCGGCGGCGTCGCTCAGCTCGTCCCACTTGCCATAGTCCGCGTCCTTGATCCCGCGATAGGCCTTGGACAGTGGCGACAAAGCGAGTTCGGCCTTGTCATACTCCTCGAAGAAGGCCGCGAGAGCCGCATTCCGAGCGGGGATCGACACCGGTGCCGGAACAGCTTCCGGCGGCGCTTCGGCAAGCGCCGGAGGGACGACCAGCGGGTCGGGCGCGGTGGTTGCGCAGGCTGCCAGCAGCGCGGTGGAGGCGAGCAGAAGGATGTGCTTCAAGTCGGGCCTTTCCGGTTCGTCGCGCCGGACCTACAGCCGGCAAGCCCCCCGCTTGTTGCAGGCGGGATGGTCCGGCTCAAGCCGGGTCGGGCAGGCTTTCGACCAACAGCGGGAACGCATGGCTCTTTATCCCCTCCTCCGCCCCTTGGTCTTCCGGCTCGATGCCGAACGCGCCCACCGGCTCAGCATCGCGGGGCTGAAGGCGCTCCCGGCGGCGCGGCAGCCCGCCTTCGATCCGGCGCTGCGCATGGAGGTCGCCGGCCTGTCCTTCCCGTCGCCGGTCGGCCTCGCCGCAGGCTACGACAAGGACGCCGAGGTGTTCGACGCCATGCTCGGCCTGGGCTTCGGCTTCGTCGAGATCGGGACGGTCACCCCGCTTCCGCAACCGGGCAATCCCAAGCCGCGCATGTTCCGGCTGGTCGAGGATGCGGCGGTGATCAACCGCCTGGGCTTCAACAACCAGGGCCAGCAGGCGGCGCTCGCCAAGCTCCGCGCCCGGCGCGGCGGAGGGGTTGTCGGGGTCAACATCGGCGCGAACAAGGACAGCACTGACCGCATCCGCGACTATGCCGAGGGCGTCCGTCGGATGGCGCCCGTGGCCGATTATCTGACGATCAACATCAGCTCGCCCAACACGCCAGGTCTTCGCAACCTCCAGGCGGGGGGCGAGCTGGCCGAACTGCTGGCTGCGGTACGCGAGGCGCGCGGGTCGCTGACGACGAACCCACCCGTCTTCCTCAAGGTCGCCCCCGACCTCGACGAGGGTGACCCGATCCGGATCGTCCGGGCAGTGGTGGACCATGGCATCGACGGGATCATCGTGTCGAACACGACGGTGACCCGTCCCCCGCTCAGTTCGCGCCACCGCGACGAGGCCGGCGGGTTGTCGGGGATGCCGCTCGCCAGCCTCGCCATGCACCAGCTGAAGGCGTTCCGCTCGGTCGCAGACGGCGAGATCCCGCTGATCTCGGCGGGCGGCATTGCCTCGGGTCATGACGCGTGGAACCGGATCTGCGCCGGCGCCAACCTCGTGCAGCTCTACTCGGCGATGGTCTACGAGGGTCCCGGTATCGCGCGGACGATCGCCGACTATCTGCTAGGACGCCTTGCCCGGACGCGCTTTTCCACCCTCGCCGAGGCGGTCGGCTCTAGCGCCTGACCGGGGTCCGGCGTTCGTCGATCAGGACCACGCCCTCGCGGCGCGGATCGAAGCCGGCGTCGAGCCGCCCGCCGTCACGAAGGAGGACGGCATGGATGCCGCTGTCCTCCCCCTGCCCCGGCTTCACCTCGACGCCCCTGGCGCGCAGCCCGGCAACGACCCCCGGCGCGAATTTCGGCACCTCGCCGTTGAAGCTGGTTCCACGTGCAACGAGATTGGGCAGCTCGATCGCCTGCTGCACCGGCATCTTCCACAGCACCGACGCCACCAGCGTCTTTCCGACATAAGCGAGGATCGCGCTTCCGCCCGGGCTCCCGAAGGCACCGGCGAACTGGCGATCCCTCGTCAGCAGGACGAGCGGGGTCATCGACGAACGCGGGCGCTTGCCCGGCGCGACCGCATTGGCCGCCGCACGGCCGGACGCCTCGACCGGCGAGAAGCTGAAGTCGGTCATCTGGTTGTTGAGGAAGAAGCCGTCGACCATCCGGCCCGAGCCGAAGATGCTTTCGACCGTCGTGGTCATGCTGACGACGTTGCCGGCGCTGTCGCCGATGATGAAGTGCGAGGTTCCAGCGGGCTCTCGAGTCCCGTCGATGCCGGCCATGACGGCGCCGCGCGGCGTTCCCGCTTGCGGTGCCACTCCGGCGGTGGGCGCGATCAGCCGAGCCCGTCCCTCGATATAGGTGGGCTCGAGCAGCCCCTCGACCGGCACCGTCACGAAGCGCGGGTCGGCGACATAGCGGTCGCGATCGGCGTACATCAGGCGCGAGGCTTCGGCGAACAGGTACCAGGCCTGTGGGTCGGTGGCGTTGCGCTGCGCGATGTCGGTCCGGTCGAGCATGCCGAGCAGCTGGAGCGTCGCCACTCCGCTCGAGGGCGGCGGCGGCACGCAGGCGACGTAGGACTGCCAGTCGCGGCAGAGCGCCTCGCGCTTCAGCGGGCGATAGCGGGCAAGATCGGCGCTGGTCATCGCGCTTGGAAAGGGGCCCTGGCGCACGCGCTCGACCAGCCGCGCCGCGGTCTCGCCGCGGTAGAGCACGTCGGCGCCGCCGCGTGCGAGGCGGCGGAGGAAGCCGGCGTAGAGGGGGTTGCGCAACGTCTCGCCGGCTTTGAGCCGGGTACCGTCGGGCTTGCTGAAATATTTGACCGCGTCGGGCACGGTCAGCTCGGGCCAGTCGCCCGCGATCATCCGGCCGAGCCGCGGGCTGATCACGAAGCCGGCGTCGGCGGTACGCTCGGCCGTGGTGAAGAGCGACGACCAGGGCAGCGCGCCATGCTCGCGCTGCACCATCTCGAGCATCCGCAGCGCGCCCGGGACACCGGTCGCGCGACCGCTGATGACCGCCGTCGCGAAGGGGAGCGGCTTGCCGTCGGTGCCGATGAACATGGTCGGGCTCGCCCCCGCTGGCGCGATCTCGCGCCCGTCGTAGGCAATGACCTTGCCGCTGCCGGCGTCGTACCAGGTCATGAAGGCACCCCCGCCGAGTCCGCTCGACTGGGGTTCGACCAGGCTCAGCATCGCTTGCACTGCCACTGCTGCGTCGGCGGCGCTGCCACCACGCTGGAGCACCTCCAACCCGGCCTGCGCGGCGAGCGGATTGGCGGCGATGACGAAGCCGTCGCGGACCGGCGCTGCCGGCGGACGCGTGGAAAGGGTCGCGCAACCGGTGGCGGTAAGGGCGAACAAAGGGGCGAGGAGCAAGCGCATGAGCATGACAACGCTGCTAGGCGGGGGTGTGGCGCATGTCACGATATCGTCTTAGAAGCGGGCGCGCGGGCAGAAGGACGACCATGCGCAAAGGCACACAGCTCGAACAGTTTCCCAACCTCGTCGCCATGTTCCTCGACCGGGTCGACCAGCGCGGTGATGCGCCCTTCCTGTGGGCGAAGCGCGGCGGCCAGTGGAACTCGACCAGCTATAACGAGGCCGCGCGGCAGGTGGCGGCACTCGCTGCCAGCCTGCAGAGGCTCGGCTGCAAGCCCGGCGACCGGGTCATGCTGGTCAGCGAGAACCGGCCCGAGTGGCTGATCGCCGACCTCGCGATCATGGCGGCGGGCTGCGTCACGGTCCCGACCTACACGACCAACACGACCCGAGACCACACGCACATCCTCACCAACAGCGGAGCGCGGGCGGTCATCGTCTCCTCGCAGAAGCTGGCCAAGGCCCTGATTCCGGCGGTGCTCTTCTCCTCCGACTGCCACGACGTGATCGGGATCGAGGACATCCGCACCGGCCAGCCGGTCAACGGCGCGCGCTTCCATCATTGGGCCGAGCTCGTCGGCACCGGGGGCGATCTTTCCGAGATTCGTGCCCGCGCAGCGACGACCGGCCGCGACGACCTCGCCTGCCTCATCTACACCAGCGGCACCGGCGGCGCACCGCGCGGCGTTCGCCAGCACCATGGCGCCATTCTCCACAATGTCGCGGCCTGCATCGACGTCATCGCGAACGACTTCGGCTGGGACGACGAGATCTTCCTCTCCTTCCTGCCCGCGAGCCACGCCTACGAGCATAGCGGCGGGCAGATGTTCCCGATCGGGCTCGGCGCGCAGATCTACTTCGCCGAAAGCCTCGAGAAGCTCGCTGCCAACATCGAGGAAGTCCGGCCGACCCTGATGGTGGTCGTCCCGCGGCTGTTCGAGATGCTCCGACAGCGCATGCTCAAGGCGATCGAGAAGCAGGGCGGGCTCCCGCAGAAGCTGCTCAACCGTGCCCTCGAAATCGGCAAGGAACGCTACGAACAGGGTTCGATCCCCCTCAAGGACTGGCCCGCCGACCTCGCGATCAGGCTGCTCCTCAAGCGCAAGGTCAGCCAGAAATTCGGCGGAAGGATCAAGGCGATGGTCTCGGGCGGAGCGCCGCTCAATCCCGACGTCGGCATGTTCTTCCATTCGCTCGGGATCACCATGCTCCAGGGCTATGGCCAGACCGAGGCCGGCCCGGTGATCAGCTGCAACCGTCCCAAGGTCGGCATCCGGATCGAGACGGTCGGCCCGCCTTTGCTCAACACCGAGGTCCGTGTTGCCGACGATGGCGAACTGCTGGTGCGCGGCGAGCTGGTCATGCACGGCTACTGGAACAACGAGGAGGAGACCCGCCGAGTCCTCAAGGACGGGTGGCTCCACACGGGCGATATCGGTCACTTCGACGACCAGGGGCGGATCGTCATCACCGACCGCAAAAAGGACCTGATCGTCAACGACAAGGGCGACAACGTCTCGCCGCAGCGAGTCGAAGGGATGCTCACCCTCCAGCCCGAGATCGCGCAGGCGATGATCTATGGCGACCGCCGGCCGCACCTCGTGGCGCTGCTCGTCCCCGAACCCGAGCTGGTGAGCGAGCTGAAGCGCGACGACGCGGCGATCCGCAATCGCCTGCAGAAAGCGGTCGACCGGGTGAACGCCGAACTGAGCGTCGTCGAGAAGGTTCGCCGCTTCACCCTCGCCGACGAGGGTTTTACCGTCGACAATGAGCAGATGACGCCGAGCATGAAGATCCGCCGACACGTCCTCAAGGGCGTGTACGGCGAGCGGCTCGACGCGCTCTACGGGAAGTAGGGCCTAACTGCGCCCGGGTGCGGTATAGGGCACGAAGTCGCCGAGCGCGCAGCTTCCGACGGTCGCACCCTGCGAGGTGTCGATCACTTGGGCGATCTCGCCGCGGCAGAGCGATCCGCTGCTGAACTGCTTGGTCAGGAGTGCCCGGCCGGACGTCCCGAGACCGCTGCACGGGCCGGTGACATCGTTTCGCCAGACCCTGCTGCCGCCCTCGCGGAACAGGATGGTGTTCTCGTCGATGACGACCATGTCCTGGCTTCGGTAGCTCGGCAGGCATGACACCGGCTGCCCGGCGACCTTTCCGCCAAGCAGGCGGTCAAGTTCCTTCTGGGCGGAGGCGGAACGCTGCTCGGGCTCGCGGTCGGTGGTCGCACAGGCGGCAAGGCCGAGCGTAGCGGCAAGAACGGCGGTGGCGGCAAGGGTCAGGCGGCGCATGTCGATCGATCCTTCAAGCGAGGTTCGTGTGCTGAACGCATGGCCGAGCTTGCTGTCTCCTCGCTTAACGGAAGCTGTCCTTGGCCGAGCGCAGGCGCGCGAATTCCTCGGCGTCGCGGGCGCGGACGAACAGATTGCTCGCTTTCTCCTCGCCGATGGTCGTCGGGAGGGTCGGCCTCCCCTCCCCGCGCAGCCTTTCGACCTCGGCGAAACGGCGGTTCACCGCCTCGTCGCTGGGCGCTTCCGCGGCCAGGAAGCGATAGTTCGAGAGGGTATATTCGTGCGCCGGGTAGATGATGGTTTCGTCGGGCAGGGTCGAAAGCCTCTGGAGCGAGGCGTGCATCTGTTCGGGCGTTCCCTCGAACAGTCGTCCACAACCGCCTGCGAAGAGGGTGTCGCCGACGAAGGCGCGGTCGGGCAGGATGAAGGCGATATGCCCGAGCGTATGGCCCGGGACCGCCCATACCTCGGCCTCGCGGGCCCCGATCATCACCCGATCGCCGTCGCCGAGGCCATGATCGAGCCCGGCGAAGCGGTCGCGCTCGGCTTCGGGTCCCCAGACGCCGGCTCCCGTCGCGGCGACGACCGCCGGAATTCCGGCGGTATGGTCGGGGTGCCAGTGGGTGATCAGCACCTGATCGATCGACCAGCCTCGCTCGCGGGCACCCGCAAGCGCAACCTCGCCGTCGCCCGGATCGACCACCGCGGTGTGCCCATGCTCCTCGTCGTGCAGCAGCCAGATGTAATTGTCGCTGAGCGCAGGAAGCGCGACGACCTCCATCACCACACGCCCGTGTTCGGCATCGAGATCCACGGCTCGGCCGGGGTCCGTGCACCACCCTTGTTGAGCAGCTCGATCGAGATATTGTCGGGCGTCCGGACGAACGCCATGCGTCCTTCGCGCGGCGGGCGGTTGATCGTCACGCCGGCGTCCATCAACCGCTGGCAGGTCGCGTGGACGTCGTCCACCTCATAGGCGAGGTGACCGAAGTTGCGGCCGCCGTCATATTTCTCCGGATCCCAATTGTGGGTCAGCTCGACCTCGCCGCCCTCGTCGCCCGGAACGCCGAGGAAGATGAGCGTGAAACGGCCGCCTTCATTGTCGATCCGCCGCCTTTCCTCGAGTCCGAGCAGGTTGAAGAAGCGGATGGTGGCGTCGGGATCGCTGACGCGGATCATGGTGTGGAGAAACTTCACGGTGTCGAACTCCCGGGGGTGGTTGATCGCCAAGGTGACGACGAAGCGCCGGAGTTCAAGGTTCGTTCCTAGTCCAGCAGGTCGATCACCGTTCGGCGGAGCAGCGCCAGCTCGGCCGGTTCGGACAGGCGGTGGGTTCCGCCCTTGACCACCGTGAGCTGGACGTCGGCCGAGACGAGCGCATCCTTGGTCCGGAACGCCACCTCGAGCGGGACCTCGGCGTCGCGGTCGCCGTGCAGCAATCGCACCGGCCCCGCGAAATCGATTGGCCGATCGAGCAGCTTCAACTGCTCGCCGGACCGGAAGAAGGCGCGCGTCGTCAGCTCGGCTTCGCCGCCATAAGGATTGGGCCGGCGAAGTTCTCCGGACCGCTCCAGCTCGGCCTTGTCATCGTCGGAGTAGCCCCAGCTCGTGAAGTCGGGAGCCGCGGCGATTCCGACGAGCGCTTGTACTCGTGGACCGAGCCGCTCGGCGAGCAGCAGCATCAGCCATCCGCCCATCGACGAGCCGATGAGGAGCAGCGGTCCGTCGGCCAGCGCCGAGACCGCTTCGGCCTCTTCCAGCCAGCGGTCGAGCGTACCCTCGGCAAAGGTGCCGGACGATTCGCCGGTGCCGCTATAATCGAACCTCAGCATCGGCAGGCCGCGCTTCTCTGCCAGCGCATCGAGGGCGACGGCCTTGCTGCCCATCATGTCCGAGGCATAGCCGGGCAGGAAAAGCAGCGTCGGCCCGCTTCCGGAACGATGGCGAACGGCGAGACGACGGTCGCCGGGAAGGGAAAGCCAGGTCGGATCCATGCCCTCCCCTTACCCGTCCGCTCAGCGCGCGGCGAGCCGCCCGCCGCTTTCTCTTGCGGCAAGTTCGGCGAGGGCACGATCCGTCACCGCAACCCGGCAGTCGCGGATCGCGCGCCTGCCGGCGGGATCGGCCGAACTCGCCTCCCCGCAGACCTCTGCCGCGGCGATGGCGAGCCGGTGACGAAGCGTCGCCTGGCCGGACCTGCTCGTGAGATCGAGATCGCTGGTCACCACTCGCGCCGAAGCGCTTGGCCCCGGCATCGCCGCCGGAAGGGCCTGGGCAAGGCTTGCAGCAGCGATCGAGGCCGCTGCCATGATGATCGAAACCTGCTTCATGAGTCGCGCTCCCTGTCCTGTTCGGGAGCGCTATGCGCCTTGGGAACGCTGGTCGGGAGCAACGATGTTGCGCTGCCGTTCTGCAGAAACGTTGAACCGCTTACTTCTCGTCGAGCCACCCTGGAGGCGCGGTCCCGACCTCGATGGTGGTCACCTTTTGAGCCGCGGGAGGCTTTGTCGGCGACTGCTTGCCGGGCCAGGCCACGACCATGATCCCGACCGCGAGGATCGCCAGGCCCATCATCAGCAGCGCGTAGGGCACCACCCCGAGCCAGGGACGCGGTTCATCGCTCGGATCCCCCCGGTCGTTGGCGGCGGATGCGCGAAGCAAGGCGGCCTGACGATGGGTCCGGCGCGGGCGACGGGGCGGCCAATAGTCTTCGGCCCGGGTCCAGGCCCGTGATTTTTCCTGCGGATTTGGCATGGCTGAAGGGGGAACGCACCAGTTGAAGCGGGGCTGCACGACCCGGCGCAAAGTCCATCCTCCGGTCGCGTAATCGGCCACGAAGAGCGCCGCACTTGCCGCTCCCGATGAGAGCCCCTAACCCGTTGCCCTCATGGCCAAGCAGCCCGCTCGACCCCGCCCCGCCCAAGCCTCGGCCATGCCTGCCCCGGCGCGAGGCGGATGGTTCCTCTCCCTCATCAAATGGGGAGTGGTGCTGGCCCTCTTCGGGCTGGTCGCGCTCGGCGTCGCGGTCGCGGTCGCCTACACCCAGTTGCCATCCTACCAGAGCCTGTCGAACCGCTCGGACCTAGGCCAGAACATCCGGGTCCGCTCGGCCGACGGCAAGCTGCTTGTCCAGCTCGGCCCCAATCTCGGCGAATGGATCAGCTACGGCGACATTCCTCCGACGATGCGCGCGGCGATGATCGCGGTCGAGGACAAGCGCTTCCGCCACCATCCCGGAGTCGACCCGATCGGCGTCGCGCGCTCGTTCAAGGTCCGCGTGCAGACCGGGCGGTTCAGCCAGGGTGGCTCGACCATCACCCAGCAGCTCGCCCGCAACATCTTCCTGACCAACAGCAAGACATTCGGGCGCAAGCTGCGCGAGGCAGTGCTGGCGCTCGCGCTCGAGCGGAAGTTCAGCAAGGACCAGATCCTCGAGCTGTACCTCAATCGCGTCTACTTTGGTGGTGGCGCCTACGGCATCGACGCCGCCAGCCGGACCTTCTTCGGCCATCCCGCGACCGCTCTCAGCCTCGGCGAGGCGACCATCATCGCCGGGCTGGTCAAGGCGCCGAGCAACTATTCGCCCACTGCCGACGTCGAGGCCGCCCAGGGCCGCGCCGGCGTGGTCCTGAAGTCGATGGTCGACAACGGCTTCGTTTCCGCCAGCGCGGCCGCTTCCGTCGATCCGGCCAAGATCGTGGTCCAGCAGGGCGCCAAGCAGAACAGCATCCGCTACTTCACCGACTGGGCACTCCCGCAGCTCGACACGCTCATCGACGAGAGCAACGAGCCGATCGAGGTGTGGACCACGCTCGACACGCGTATGCAGGGCGCGGCCGACCGCGCGATCAACGCCAACTCGCCCAAGGGTGCGCAGGGTGCCCTCGTCGCCCTCGACCGCGACGGCGCGGTCCGGGCGATGATCGGCGGACGCGACTATGTGTCGAGCATCTACAATCGCGCGACCCAGGCGCAGCGCCAGCCCGGCTCGGCCTTCAAGCTGTTCGTCTACCTCGCCGCGCTCGAATCGGGGATGAAGCCGACCACCACGCTGGTCGACGAGCCGATCACGATCGAGGGCTGGCAGCCTCGCAATTCGACCCGCACGCACCTCGGCGCGGTGTCGCTTCGTGAGGCCTTTGCCCGCTCGATCAACACGATCAGCGCCAAGATCGGGGCTGAGCTCGGCTTTTCCACCATTGCCGACATGGCCCAGCGCTTCGGCATCACCTCGTCCATTTCGACCTATCCCTCCATGGTGCTGGGGACGAGCGACGTGCGGCTGCTCGACATGACCCGCGCCTATGCGGCGGTCGCCAATCGCGGCGTTTCGGTCCTGCCCTATGCGATCACCCGGGTGACCGCCGCCGACGGTCGCCTGCTCTATCGTCATGCCGCCGACGAGCAGCGGACGCTGGTCGCGCCGTGGGTCGCGGCGGAGATGACCGACCTTCTCCAGACCGCGGTGATGAGCGGAACCGGCCGGGCCGCGCAGATCGGCCGCCCGGTGGCGGGCAAGACCGGGACCACCAGTTCCAACAAGGACGGCTGGTTCATCGGCTTCTCGAGCGGGATCACGACCGGCGTCTGGATGGGACGCGACGACGCGCGCACCATCGGCGGGCTCCAGGGCGGCACCGCCCCCGCGCGCGCCTTCCACGATTTCATGGTCGCCGCGGTCGCCGGCCGCCCGCTCGAGCAGTTCGAGACCGAGGTTCCAATGCCCAACTGGCAGCTCGAGCCGGGCGAGGATACCTATTCGGACAATGGCGTGGTCGGGATCGAGCCGCTGGTCGACGAGAATGGCAATCCGATCGGCACGCCGTCGTCCGATCCGCTCGGACCGCAGTCGCCGCCCACCGACCAGGCTCCGCAGGGAACGGTTCCGGAGCAAGGCGAACTCGACCGGATCTTCGGAGGCGATCTGCCTCCACCCGAGCGGCAGCCCGCCCCCGCCCCGGCCCCCTCAGCTCCGGCCGACGGCGCGCAGCGACGGCCCGAGCCGACGCAATTCTGAGCGGGCGCAGGCCACCGGCCCGCCATAGAGATGCTCTTCCGCCTGCTTGAACGCGGGCGAATGATCCATGTGGAGGCGGTGGGCGACCTCATGCGCGACCACGAAGCGGAGAAGCTCCGGTGGGGCGAGGATCAGCCGCCAGCAGTAGCGGATGTTGCCGCTCGACGAGCAGCTCCCCCAGCGGCTGACCGGATCGCCGATGCTGACCGCGCGCACGGTCACCCCGGCATTTGCGGCCACCGTCGCAGTCAGTGCGCTCAGCCGTTCCCGCGCCAGCGCCTTCAGCCAGCGATCGACCGCTCCCGAGACGCTCGCCGAAGGTCCGCCGACGAGCAGCATGTCGCCGCTTCGACCAACACCTCGCCGCATCGCGGGCTCATGCCGGATGGTCAGCCACTCGCCCTCGACAGGGATTTGCGCGCCATCGGCAAAGGGTTGGCCCGCCGGAGCCTTCTCGAGCTGGCGGTCGATCCATGACCGCTGCTCGACCGCCCAGTCGATCGCCTTTCGCGGCGAGGTCCGCCACGGCACCGTCAGCTTGAGCAGCTTGCGGTCATGGTCGACCCGCAGCCGCATGCGCCGGGCGCGCCGCATCCGCGTCACCGCGATCGGCAGCGGCAGCCCGGGATGTTCAGAGATCACGGTCGGTCAGGTGGAACTCGAGCTCGCCCGCGTCGACCTCGCTGATCGTCCAGCCGCGGGTCGACATGCCCGCCTCATGCACGCTCTCGCGACTTCCGCTCTCGAGATAGTGCCAGGCGGGAAGCGGTTCGCCGAAGGCGCGCAGCTTGTAGGCGCAGGTCACCGGAAGCCATTCGAGCTCCTCGAGCTTGTCCTTCGACAACTGGACGCAATCGGTCACCCACTTGCGCCGGTTCGCATAGTCGGTGCAGCGCCCGTGCTTACGGTCGAGCAGCTTGCAGGCGACATTGGTCGGGTAGAGCTCGCCGGTGTCCGCATCCTCGAGCTTGTGCAGGCAGCAGCGGCCGCAGCCGTCGCACAGCGCCTCCCACTGCCCGGCATCGAGCGCGGACAAGGGCTGGTTCCACCAGCGGTCGTTGGGAGTGGTCGGCTTGTTCATTGGCCGCGCAGACTTGGTCTGCTACGGCGCGGCAATCAAGCTTTCTGATCGGGTGGGCACGAGAATGTCGAAGGGGTTCAAGCTGTTGACCGCGCTTTGCCTGGGGGCGATCGCGCTTCCCGCATCGGCGCAGTTCGCCAATTCGGGCTACTCTTTCGTTCAGGCCGTGCGCGAACGCGACGGCACCAAGGCGACCCAGCTGCTCGACGCTCCGGGATCCAACGTCATCAACTTCCGCGACGACAAGGGCGAGAGCGCGCTGCATGTCGTGGCGGGCGCGCGTGACCTTCAGTTCATGCGCTTCATCCTCGGTCGGCGTGCCGATCCCAACCTTGGCAACCGGTCAGGCGACACCCCGCTGGTGATCGCATCGCGGATCGGTTTCCTCGACGGCGTCGACCTGCTTCTCCGCAATGGCGCCCAGGTCGACAAGGCCAACCGGCTCGGCGAGACCGCGCTGATCATCGCCGTGCAGCAGCGGCAGCTGCCCGTGGTCCGTCGCCTGCTCGAAAGCGGGGCCAATCCTGACCGAACCGACAATGCCACGGGCCGCAGCGCGCGCGACTATGCCAAGGTCGATTCGCGCGGGGCCGAGCTGCTGCGCATGATGGACTCGGCGCGGCCCAAGACCCCGTCGATCGTGTCCGGCCCGAAGCTCTGAGCTACTGACCGAAGCCGAGCGTCGGGTCGATCTGCGCGCTGAGGCGGCGGGCGGCACGGCGGGCGAAGCGGAGCAGTTCTGCCTTGCGGCGAGCGGGCGCGAGCGGGCGATGCGGTGCTTCGCGCAATACCGCCGCGTCGTAGCGATCGGCGACGATCACCCCGGCAGTGTCGGGAAGGAATCGGTTCTCCTCGAGCAGCCCGGCAAGATGGCCCGGCACCGCCCAGTAGAAGCGGTCGCAATAATCGAGATAGTCGGTCCACTTGCAGTCGCCCGACAGGTCGGCGCGGCTGACCTTGATCTCGACGATGACCAGCTGCCCCTTGGGATCGATCCCCATCAGGTCCGCCCGCCTCCCATTGGGGAGCGGGACTTCGCAGATGGCGAACAGGTCGCGACGGCAGAACAGCCGCGTGACTCCGCGCGCGACTTCGGCGGCAACCGGGGGAAGATCGGCGAAGCAGTCGCCCGGAACGATGGAATCAGGAGAGGTGGACACGCCCTGTTTCTAGAACAGGACGGGAACGAAGCCTAGCGGTAGAAGACGTGGTTGCCGACCGACGCGACGCGGGTCAGGCGCCAGCCCGGGCTGACCCGGCGGGCATGGAAGAACATGGCCTTGCCGATGTTGCTGGCATGAAGCGCGCCGTCGACGATGCGAGCGATGGCGACCGCATTCTTCCACTGGACGCCGCCCTTGTTCACTGCGGGCCAGCGGCCGCCGCGAACGAAGCTGAACTGGCCGCGCTGGGTCAGCACGCCGCAATAAGTGGAGGGGAAGCGACCCTTGCTGTTCGCACGGTTGGCAATGACCTGCCCGACCGCGAGCTGCCCGGCAAGCGGCTCGCTCTTGCTCTCGAAGTAGACGCCGGCGGCAAGGCACTCGAGCTCGCGGCTGCCGGCGTCGGTGCGGCGCAGCTTGGCGACGCTGTCCGACAGGCTCGCGCCGCGGATGGCGACTTCCTCGGCTTCACTATCGACGGGAGTCTGTGCGGGAGCCGCTTCCTCGGTTCCCGCGACGGTGGCAGGAGCGAGCGGATCGGCGGCGATCGGGGCAGTGACGAGGGGTTCGGCGGCTTCGTTGGCAGCGACGGCGGCGACGGCCTGTTCGGTGGCGGTACCCGGGCGGACCTGGGCCGGAGCAACGGAACCTGCGCTGAGCGCAGTGGCGGCAACCATCAAGGCGAAACGACGAACCACTTAGTACCCATCTTCGTGCGGTGGACCGGCAGACAGGTGCGTCGCTGACCTCCGCAAAGAGGCCTCGATGTCACGCCTGGGCTGATCCCCCGTCTCGCGCGTCTCCCCGGGCGTTTGACGACCCGGGGAGCACCCCGCTCAAGAACTGTTCCTCGGTTCGTCGCATCCGAGTTCAAGCGCAAGGGCGTCAGATCATTTCAGCGATGAATCGTTCTGCCGACGGGACGTCCAGCTCCAATGTCCACAGATCGGGGTCGTTTCGACGGGCACGCGCTACATGTTGATCGAGGTTGGCCGAATCACCTGCGGGGCGCGAGGACCAAGCGTAGATCCCCTTCGCGTCGAGAGAGCGCTCGACCAGCGCCATGGGCTGTCCACGTTCGAGCAGGACGAGGAGGATCGCCCCTCGCTCAGGGTCCCCGCGGTGCAAGACCGCCCCGAATCCGCCTGCCGCCTGTGCCCTTGCAAGCAGCGCCGACGCCTCCAGCTGCGCCGCCAGCCGGGCATCGCTCATGGCGCTCGGTAGCCCTCGAGCCCAGCAAGCGCGATGTGCGAGCGGAGGAAGGTCCCGGTGCCGCGAGCGCATTCCTCGCCGCTCGAGTCGACGATCCGCGCTTCGGCCACGAACACGCGTCGCTTGCCCGAGACCCAGCGCCCCTCAGCCACCGCCGGGCCTTCGCGCATCGGCTTGGTGAAGTGGAGGTTGAAGGCGGTGGTCAGCAGGAAGCGGTCACTCACCAGGCTGTTGGCGGCGTAGAAGGCGGCATCGTCGAGCATCTTGAAGTAGAGCGTTCCGTGCGCGGCACCCGCGGCGTGGAAGCTGCTCGGCGAGACGAGGAAGTCGATCCGCGCCTCCCCTGCCGTGGCCAGGGTCAGACTCGATTCGAACAGGCGATTGATGGGCGCGGACGCGTAAAGGCTCTCGAGCGCACGGAAATGCGCATCGGCTCCGCGGTCAGGCGGCGTGCGGCTCATCGACACCCATCAGCACCGCGGTCAGCGCGTCGCGCGATCGTGCTCCGCGCAATTTCTCAAGCGTCGGCCCGTGCCGAACGACTCGGCTGATCGCGGCGAGCGCCTTGAGATGATCGGCCCCGGCATCGGGCGGCGACAGCAACAGGAAGACGAGGTCGACCGGTCCCCCGTCGATCGCCTTATAGTCGATCGGCTCGGCCAGGTGCGCGACCAGGCCGTAGATCCGGCGCAGGCTCGCGACCTTGCCGTGCGGGATGGCAACGCCGCCGCCAAAGCCGGTCGATCCCAGCCGCTCGCGATCGGCAAGCGCAGCGCTCAGTTCGGCCGCGTCCATCTGCAGGCGCGCGCCGGCGATCTGTCCCAAGGCATGGAACAGGGCGCGCTTGTTGGCCGCCGCGAGGGCGGGACGGCTCGCGTCAAAATCGAGAAAGCTGATCAACTGCATGCGCATCACTCTGGCGCCCACCGGGCGTGACTTCGCCGGGGCCAATGCCGCAACGAAGCGATGGGGTCTAGCGATCCCTGGGTTCGACCCAGCCGATGCTTCCATCGTCCCGCCGATAGACCATGTTGAAGGCACCCGACGCACTGTTCCTGAACATCAGTGCATTGGTGTTGCGCAGGTCGAGCATCATCACCGCGTCCGAGACGCTCGTTTCCGGGATGTCGACGCGGGTCTCGGCGATGACCGGCGGATGCTCGGGCACGGGCTCCTCGGGCGAAGGCGGAGGAGCAAACACCGTGTAGGCGGCATTGGCATCGAAGCCGTCGCGAGCGGCAGCGTCGCCCTTCCGTTCGCGCAGACGGGACTTGTAGCGCTTGAGCTGCCGTTCGATCTTGTCGGCGGCACCCTCGAACGCCTGGTGCGCATCATGGGCACGGTTGCTCGCCTTGAGCACGACGCCATTCACGACCGGCGCGACGATGTCGCAGATGAAGCCGTTGTCGTGCGGCCCCTTGCCGAAGGTTACGTTGGCCGTCGTCGCGCGAGCGAAATATCGCTCGGTAAGAGCCTCGAGACGGTCGGAGACATGGTTCTGAAGCGCCGCTCCGGTTTCGACCTGATGGCCTGCGACCCGAACTTCCACTCTGTCTCTCCTCGTTGATCAGGCTGCCGAGATGGTGGCCCAGATTGGCTCCTTGATGCCGGCCATGAAGCGTGCATGCGCATCGACCTCGGCAGCCGACGGAGCATGCGGCCGCGGTGCACGAAACAGGCGGTTGCCAGCCGCGATGCTTGCGCCCGGCTGCGGCGAGCGCGCCGCCTCGCCGCTGCTGTCGGCAACCAGCGAGAGCCCGATCTGCCGGCCTCCGCTCAGCTCCACATAGACTTGGGCCAGAAGCTGGGCATCGAGCAGCGCGCCGTGCTTGACCCGCGCGGTGCGGTCGACCCCAAAGCGGGTGCAGAGCGCATCGAGGCTGTGCTTGGCGCCCGGATGCCGGGCCCGGGCCATGACCAGCGTGCAGATCATCCGGCTGAGGCAGACGGGATCGCGGCCGCAATGCTGGAGCTCGGCATTGAGGAAGCCGAAATCGAAGCCGGCATTATGCGCGATCAGCGGCGCGTCGCCGATGAAGTCGATGAGCTCGTCGCACTTGTCGCCGAACAGCGGCTTGTCGCTGAGGAAGATGGTCGACAGCCCGTGCACCGCTTCCGCCTCGCTCGGCATGCTGCGCTGGGGATTGAAGTAGGCGTGATACTCGCGCCCGGTCGGGCAGCGGTTGATGAGCTCGACGCAGCCGATCTCGACCATCCGATCGCCCGTCGCCGGGTTGATCCCGGTGGTCTCCGTATCGAACACGATTTCACGCATGCGAAAGGCTATGCGCCCGAGCCAAGTCCCAGTCCAGACAGGATTGCATCCACTTGTCGCTCGGTTTCCGCGAGGCTGACCGAAGTATCGATGACATGGGTCGCCCGGGCCCTCTTCTCCGCGTCGGGAGTCTGGCGGGCAAGGATGTGGTCGAGCTTCTCCTGGGTCATCCCGGGCCGCGCCAGCACGCGCTGCCGCTGGACCTCGGCAGGCGCACTCACGACGATGATGGTATCGAACACCCGGTCGCCGCCGGTTTCAAACAGCAATGGGATATCGAACAACAGCGCCGCGGCGTCTCCATGCTCGACGATGAAGCGGGTACGCTCGTGATGCACCGCCGGATGGACGATCGCTTCCAACGCGGCGAGTTCGTCAGGCTTGCCGAGCACTCCCAGGGCAAGCGCGTCCCGGTCCACCGCTCCGTTTCGAGTCGTGCCGGGAAAGCGTTGCTCGATCGCCGGGACCAGCCGTCCGCCCGGTCCCTGAAGCGTCCGCACCGCCGCGTCGGCGTCGAACACCGGAATGCCTCGCGCCGCGAACATGGCCGCGACGGTGGATTTGCCCATTCCGATCGAGCCGGTCAGCGCGATAGTCTTCATGCCGTCAGCAAACTCCTCAACTCGGCATCATGCTGGCGTGGGGCGGGATGCCCAAAGAACAGCTCGAAGGCGCGTGCCGCCTGGCCGACCAGCATCGCAAGCCCATCCACCGCCACCATGCCCAGCCGCCTTGCCTCCGCGAGCAGCGCGGTTTCGAGCGGATCATAGACCATGTCGATGACCACGGTGTTGGCGGGAAAGGCATCGAGCCTGATTGCGAGCGGCGGGTGGCCCCGCATGCCAAGGCTAGTCGCGTTGATGACGATGTGGTCGTACCGCTGGGGTTCTCTTCCGCCGGAGGGCTCGGACGCGAGCGCATCGATGTGATTCGAAAAACCATAATCGGCACCCGGGCCGAACTCGTCGGAAAGGGCCGCGGCCTTGGCTTCGTCGCGGCCAAACACGGTGATCTCGGCGCCTTTGAGCTCGGCAAGGGCTGCCCGGGCCGCGCCGCCGGTTCCGATCAGGGAAAATAACGTCGCGACGTGGTTGGCGCAGGCTATCTGCCGCGATCCGCCAAGGCGCACAGCCTCGCGTACGCCATCAACATCGGTGTTGGTGGCGACAAGCGCGCCGTCGCGGTCCGGAACGAGGCAATTGGTCGCCTTGACCAGTCGCGCTTCCTCGCTGACCCGGTCGGCCAGCGGCAGCGCTGCCTCCTTGAGCGGCATGGTGATGTTGCACCCCCGCCAGTCCGGGTCGCGCCGCCGCTCGGCCAGCAAGGCAGGGAGGTCGCGCGCGCCGACCCTGGTGGCGCGATAGTCGCCTCGAAGCCCGAGCTTTTCCAGCCAGAAACGATGGATAAGCGGCGACTTGCTCTGGCCGATAGGATCGCCGATCACTTCGGCAAAAGGCAACGGTGACGTCACGCCGCCAACGCTCCGTGCTCCCGCAAGGCGCCGAGCAAAGGCAGGAGCGGCATTCCGAGGATAGTGAAGTGGTCGCCCTCGATGCGCTCGAACAGTTGCACACCGGGCCCCTCGAGCCGGAACACGCCTACGCAATAGCTCACCTCGGGCCAGTCCTCCTCGAGGTAGCGCTCGATGAAGGTCTCGCTCAGCGGCCGCACGTGCAGCAGGGCGCGGCCGGCGTGATTCCACAGCGTTGCGCCCCCCTGCACCAGTACGACGGCGCTGGTCAGCTCCATCACCTTGCCCGAGAAGAAGCGCAGATGCTCGGCGGCGCTTTCGCGCCCCGCCGGCTTGTCGAAACGGCGTCCTTCGACACTGATGAGGCTGTCGCTTCCGACCACCAGCGCGCCCGGCCTGCGCGCGGACACCGCCGCGGCCTTGGCCTCGGCGAGGAGCGTGGCCAGCGCGCCGTCGTCTCCGTTGAACCCAACCTTGAGATCGGCCTCGTCGATGCCCGGCGCTTCGGCCGCGTAGGCGACGCCGGCGTTGGCCAGCATGGTGCCGCGGATGGGCGAAGTGGAGGCGAGCACCAGTTCCATGTTCGTTCCTGTGGAAAAAGCCGGTGCCAGACCTAGCGCAGTGGCGGGGATGGACCAACCGCGCGGGTTTCGGGCTGTCGGTTGGCCATTCGCCAAGCTTCCTCTCCACAGGCCGCCAGATCATCCACAGCCCTGTGAATGACGGGAATGATCGAGAGCGACTCGGCGGATTCCTCCTGCTGCGGCCCGCCGTGGGGCTGTTGGCAAACTGTGGAGACGGCCTTATTCCCCAGCTTCTCGCGGCCAACTGACTCCATCATCCTTTTAAGAATCTAAGAGAGAAAGAAGAGAAGGTGGCCGACCAGACCGGGCTTTCCCCGACCGACAAGCCGTTGCTCCGGGTCCTCCGCGGTGAGCGGCTCGACCCGCCGCCGGCGTGGATGATGCGCCAGGCCGGGCGTTACCTGCCCGAGTATCGCGCGCTCCGGGCCGAGAAGGGCGGTTTCCTCGATCTCGTCTATGACGCGGACGCCGCGGCCGAGATCACGCTCCAGCCGCTTCGCCGCTTCCCGCTCGACGGCGCGATCCTCTTCTCCGACATCCTGATCGTGCCGCACGCGCTCGGCCAGAATCTCAGCTTCGTCGCTGGCGAGGGGCCAAGGCTTGCTCCTCCGCTCAAGGATGCCGCGCTGGAGGCCTTCCAGCCCGCGCCTGAGCGCCTCGAAGCGATCTACGAGACCGTCCGCCGGGTCCGTGCTGCTCTGGCCCCGCAGACGACCTTCCTCGGCTTTGCAGGAAGCCCCTGGACCGTCGCCACCTACATGGTCGCGGGCGAGGGCAGCCGTGAGCAGGCCGAGGCTCGCCAGCTTGCCTATCTCGACCCGCAGCGCTTCGCGGCGATCATCGGTGCGATCGAGGAAGCGACTGTCACCTACCTGATCGGCCAAGCCGATGCCGGGGTCGATGCGGTGCAGCTGTTCGACAGCTGGTCGGGCAGCCTCGCACCCGCCGAGTTCGAGCGCTGGGTGATCGCGCCGACCGCGCGGATCGTCGACCGGGTGCGTTCGGCCCGGCCCGACCTTCCGATCATCGGCTTTCCCAAGGGCGCGGGCGGCAAGCTCGCCGCTTATGCCCGCGAGACCCGAGTCGACGCGCTCGGCCTCGACGAAACGGTCGATCCCGCCTGGGCACATGCGACCCTGCCCGAACGATTGCCGGTCCAGGGCAATCTCGATCCCTTGGCGCTGATCGCGGGCGGCGATGTGCTGGCCGAGGCGGTGCAGCGCATCCTTCGTGCCTTCGAGGGGCGGCCGCACGTCTTCAACCTTGGCCACGGAATTCAGCAGACCACGCCGATCGCCCATGTCGAACAGCTGTTCGGCCTGCTAGGCAAGGCGGCATGATCCTCGACGCCAATCTCGGATGGCTCGGCGACGCCTACCCCTGGGTCAAGGCGGCGCACCTGACCTTCGTCATCTTCTGGATTGCGGGCCTGTTCCTGCTTCCGCGCTTCTACGTCTACCACCATGCCACCGCGCCGGGCTCGGCGGAGGACCGTGCATGGATCGAGCGCGAGAGGCGCACCCGCTCGATCATCCTGACGCCGGCCATGCTGATCGTCTGGGTGCTGGGCTTGGCGCTTGCTTTCCATCTCGGCGCCTGGGGCATGGGCTGGTTCTCGGCCAAGCTGTTCTTCGTGCTGCTTCTGACCGGCTACCAGGGCTGGCTCGGCGCTTATGGCCGCAAGCTGGCGCGAGGCGACCGTCCGCTCGAGAACCGCACCCTGCGGATCATGAACGAAGTCCCCGGGATCATGACCGCGATCATTGTCGTTCTGGTGATCGTCAAGCCTTTCTGAGCTTGCGGCCGGCCACTCCGGACCCCATGTTGACTTGAACGCCGCCGAGGCATAGGCCCGCCGGCATACGGCCGCGCCGGCCCGTATCCCCATGCCGGTGCGATCGCTTCCCCAGCGATTCTTCAGTCGTCCGACTGTCCAGATCTCTCCAAATAGAGCGACCCATGCATCTCAAGGACCTCAAGCAGAAGACCCCCGCCGAACTCGTCGCGCAAGCCGAGGAAATGGGTGTCGAAGGTGCTTCCACCCTGCGCAAGCAGGATCTCCTCTTCTCGATCCTCAAGGTGCGTGCCGAGTCGGGCGCGGAGATCATGGGCTCGGGCACGATCGAAGTGCTCAACGACGGCTTCGGCTTCCTCCGCTCGCCCGAGGCCAATTACCTTGCCGGCCCCGACGACATCTACGTCACGCCGCAGCTCGTCCGCCGCTTTCAGCTGCGCACCGGCGATACGGTCGAGGGCGAGATCCGCGCGCCCAAGGACGGCGAGCGCTATTTTGCGCTGAACCGCATCACCTCGATCAACTTCGACGAGCCCGATGCGGTCCGTCACCGCGTCAACTTCGACAATCTCACACCGCTCTATCCGGACAGCAAGCTCAAGCTCGATACCCTCGATCCGACGATCAAGGACAAGTCGGCGCGGGTGATCGACATCGTCGCGCCGCTCGGCAAGGGCCAGCGCGCGCTGATCGTGGCGCCGCCGCGGACCGGCAAGACCGTGCTCCTGCAGAACATCGCGCGGGCGATCACCGACAACAATCCCGAGGTCTTCCTTATCGTCCTGCTGATCGACGAGCGGCCGGAGGAAGTCACCGACATGCAGCGCTCGGTGAAGGGCGAGGTCGTCTCCTCGACCTTCGACGAGCCCGCCAGCCGCCACGTCCAGGTCGCCGAGATGGTGATCGAGAAGGCCAAGCGCCTCGTCGAGCACAAGAAGGATGTCGTCATCCTGCTCGACTCGATCACGCGCCTCGGCCGCGCCTACAACACCGTCGTTCCGAGCTCGGGCAAGGTGCTGACCGGTGGTGTCGATGCCAACGCACTGCAGCGGCCGAAGCGCTTCTTCGGCGCCGCCCGCAACATTGAGGAAGGCGGTTCGCTGTCGATCATCGCCACCGCGCTGATCGATACCGGCTCCAAGATGGACGAGGTCATCTTCGAGGAATTCAAGGGCACCGGCAACAGCGAGATCGTGCTCGACCGCAAGGTGTCGGACAAGCGCATCTTCCCGTCGCTCGACGTCGGCAAGAGCGGCACCCGCAAGGAGGAGCTGCTGGTCCCGCAGAACACCCTCACCAAGATGTGGGTGCTGCGCCGGATCCTCATGCAGATGGGGACGGTCGATGCGATGCAGTTCCTTCTCGACAAGATGCGCGACGCCAAGTCGAACGAGGACTTCTTCGCCTCGATGAACCAGTAGCGGCAAGGGTGGGCGGAACCGACAGCCGGTCTTCCGCTTTCCTTTCCGCACCGGGACGTGCGCCCGGAGTAGCGCGTCCCACTTACACCCCAACCCAGCGGGATTCCCGCTCTTGCGGGAATGTCGAAGGTTGATTGAATGCTTGAGCTGATCACGACCACCCTTGCCTCGGCCGCGGCCGGCTTCGGCGGCCCCGCCGATATCTGGGCCTCGATCGTCAAGGATTTCAGCAACATCACCGAGCCGGCGGCATTCTCGGCTTTCCTTCAGGTGCTGATGATCGACCTCGTCCTTGCGGGCGACAACGCGATCGTGGTCGGCGCGCTGGCCGCGGGCCTCCCGGCCGAGCAGCGCAAGAAGGTTATCCTGATCGGCGTCG
This sequence comes from Sphingomonas swuensis, assembly GCF_039538045.1. Classification (NCBI taxonomy): domain Bacteria; kingdom Pseudomonadati; phylum Pseudomonadota; class Alphaproteobacteria; order Sphingomonadales; family Sphingomonadaceae; genus Sphingomonas; species Sphingomonas swuensis. Next base: position 125,977 of record NZ_BAABBQ010000001.1, read on the forward strand.
CCGCCGCTCTCGTGCTGCGGATCCTGTTCGCGCTCATCGTCACGCAGCTGCTCCAGATCGTCGGCCTGATCCTCGTCGGCGGGCTCCTCCTGCTGTGGGTGGCATGGAAGATGTGGCGCGAGCTTCGCGAAGGTGCAGAGAGCGCCGGAAGTCCCGAGATCGAAGGTGACGAGCATAGCGGCCTCAGGCCCGCAAAGAGCTTTGCCGCGGCTGCCTGGGCGGTCGCCATCGCCGACGTCAGCATGAGCCTCGACAACGTCCTGGCGGTGGCCGGCGCGGCGCGTGAGCATCCTGGAATCCTGATCGTTGGCCTCATCTTTGCGGTCGCGCTGATGGGCCTCGCGGCCAACATCATCGCCCGCTACATCGAGCGCTATCGCTGGATCGGCTACGTCGGCCTCGCCGTCATCGTCTATGTCGCCGTGAAGATGATCTATGACGGCTGGATCGATCCGCAGGTCGGCCTCGGAAGGCTCTTCGCCTAGGCTTGCGCAAAGCCGGGCACCCGCGCATCGAGCGGGGGTGACCGACACAATCTTCGCGCTGTCCAGCGGGGCGCTACCGGCCGCGATCGCGGTCGTCCGTGTGAGCGGACCCAATGCCTTTCTCGCATGCGAGCGGATCGCGGGCATGGTTCCGAAGTCGCGCCAGGCGACGCTTCGGACTCTCCATGACGAGGAGGAGCAGGCGGTCGACCGTGCCCTCGTTCTCGCCTTCGCCGCCCCCGCGACGGTGACGGGCGAGCCGCTGGTCGAGTTCCACTGCCATGGCGGCCGCGCGGTCGTCAGTCGCTTGCTGTCGCTCCTCTCGCAGCAACCCGGACTGCGCGATGCCGAGCCGGGGGAGTTCACCCGCCGGGCACTCCTCAACGGCAAGCTCGACCTGACGCAAGCCGAGGGGCTCGGCGAACTGCTTGCGGCGGAAACCGAGTGGCAACGCCGTGCCGCGCTCGAGAGCGCCGGTGGTGCTCTCAGCCGCGAGATCGAAGGCTGGCGCGAACGGCTGCTGCTCCTCGCTGCGCAAGCCGAGGCCGCGATCGACTATGTCGACGAGGAGGAGACCGCGCTCGACCTCACCGACCTCGTCCAGCAGGCCGAGGAGCTAAGGGGCGAATGGCGGCGGCGGATCGACGCGCCACGCTCGGAGCTGCTCAGCGAAGGGCTGAGGATCGTCCTCGCAGGTCCACCGAACAGTGGAAAATCAAGTCTCTTCAATGCTTTGATAGGCGCGGAAAAGGCGATCGTCACCGCCATTCCTGGCACCACCCGCGACCTCATCGAAGCGCGCTGGGATCTCTCCGGAATTCCAACGTTGTTGATCGACACCGCCGGCCTCCGCGAAGGCACAGACGAGGTCGAGCGAATCGGTATCGCGCGAGCCGAAGCGGCGAGCATGGGGGCCGACATCCTCCTGTGGCTCGGTGCGGTTCAGGACGCACCAGCGCACCCTCGGACTATCCTTGTGAGCTCCAAGTCCGATCTGCGGGAAGGTACTGACTTGTCAAACGGGCTCCGCGTCTCGGCCAAGACAGGAGATGGATTGGACGAGCTCAAGGCACAAATATGCACCTTAGCGAATGAACTACTACCTCCGCCGAATCAGGCGGCACTCAATAGGAGGCAGTCAGAACATCTCCTTGATGCCGCATGTGCTTTGGAAGACATCCGAAATGCCGACAGCATCCTGATCGCCGAAGCACTCCGGTCTGCACTCCACTCTTTGGATCGGCTGACAGGGCGCCAAAGTGTCGAGGATGTGCTTGATGCCCTATTCGGGCGCTTTTGCCTCGGAAAGTAACGTTCCACGTGGAACGTGTCGCCTTGTAGCCTGCGAGACGCTAAGCGCCGCGCATGTACGACGTCATCGTCATCGGAGCGGGTCATGCCGGATGCGAGGCTGCAGCGGCTGCCGCGCGGCGCGGAGTGTCTGTCGCGCTAATCAGCTTCCGTCCCGAAGATGCTGGCCAGATGAGCTGCAATCCAAGCATCGGCGGTGTGGGCAAGGGTCATCTCGTCCGCGAACTCGACGTCTTCGACGGACTGATGGCGAAGGCCGCCGACGCCGCCGCGATCCATCGTCGCATGCTCAACCGCAGCAAGGGCCCGGCCGTATGGGGTCCGCGTGTGCAGGCCGATCGCGATCACTATCGTGCGTCCATCGAAGCACAGATCGGCAGCCACTGCATTGATCGCATCATCGGCGAAGCTACTGAACTTCGCATCGAGGGTGGAAGGATCGCTGGCATCCGGCTCGCTGACGGTTCGGACATCGCCGGGCGTTCGGTCGTAATCGCCACGGGCACCTTCCTCGCCGCACGTATCTTCATCGGGCAGGAGAGCCGGACTGCGGGGCGCCTGGGAGAAGCGGCCGCGGTCCCACTTGCCGAGCAGCTTCGCGACGTAGGCCTCGCGCAGCGTCGTCTGAAAACCGGCACGCCGCCGCGGCTCGATGGACGGACGATCGATTGGGCAAGGCTTCAGGAGCAGCCCAGCGACGCCGGGCCTTGGTTCTTCTCGGCCGATCCGGCGAGCAAGGCACCGTTGCCTCAGCTTCGCTGCGCGATCACCCGGACGACCGCCGAGACCCACGACATCATTCGCGCGGCGGAGGATCGCTCACCGCTTTATTCGGGAGTCATCGAGGGCAGGGGGCCCCGCTACTGTCCGTCGATCGAGGACAAGGTACGCCGCTTCGGTGACCGTGAAGGGCACCAGATATTCCTCGAGCCCGAAGCCCTCGGGAACCATCTCGTTTATCCCAATGGCATCTCGACCTCGATGCCTCGCGACGTGCAAGAGACATTTGTCCGATCGATCCCCGGGCTCAAGCGCGCCGAGATTGCCCGCCCAGGATATGCAGTGGAATATGAGCACGTCGATCCGCGCCGGCTCGACACCACGCTTTCTACTCACGGAATCGCCGGACTCTTCCTTGCCGGGCAGATCAACGGCACCACTGGCTATGAGGAAGCCGCGGCGCAGGGGCTGGTCGCCGGCCTCAACGCGGCGGCCCATGCGCGCGACCTTGAGCCTGTCACCTTCGATCGGCGACAGAGTTACATCGGGGTCATGATCGACGATCTCACCTTGCAGGGTGTTACCGAGCCCTACCGAATGATGACGGCGCGGGCCGAATATCGCCTCTCGCTCCGAGCGGACAATGCAGTGTCTCGGCTCGGGCAGAAGGCGCTGGACCTCGGATGCGTGTCGCCACTGCGGCGCGGCGCGGTTGCCGCCCATCTAGAGGCGCGCAATGATCCTGCTTTCGCGCAAACCGAAGAGGGGCAGGCCGACGCCCTTTACGCGCCCTATGTAGAACGCCAGAGCCGTGAGTGGGACGCCATTGACCGAAACCGGTCGGTGCTGATGCCGGCTAATACCGACTATTCGCGGGTTCCGGGCTTGTCGGCAGAGATGGCGGAGCGATTGACGATGGCGCGTCCCGACAATCTCGATCAGGCCTCACGCATCCCAGGTATCACGCCTGCCGCCCTTACTGCTCTGTTCGTGAGCATTTCGCGTGCCGCGGCATGATCGGAGAATTGCAAGACGTCATTGCCGGTCCTGTTTCACGTGAAACGGAGAGCAAGCTGAAGCAATATGCGGCTCTTCTCTTGGAAGAGAATGAGCGGCAGAACCTGATCAGTCGCGCCAGCGTCGATGCCCTCTGGCCGCGCCACCTGCTGGACTCGGCGCAATTGCTCGCTCTGGGGAGGAGAGAGGCCCGCTGGCTGGATATCGGCAGCGGACCCGGTCTTCCCGGCATGGTTCTCGCAATCCTTGGGGTGTCGCGCATTACGCTGGTCGAGCCGCGACGGCTCCGCACCGACTTCCTCAGTCGCTGTGTCGAGAAATTGTCGCTCGACAATGTCGAAATCGTGACCGGCAAGGTCGAGCAATTGAGCGGCAGCTTCGACGTGATCACCGCACGCGCCGTGGCATCGCTGGAGCGATTGTTCGAGATTGGTGCACCGTTGATGACGCGGGCGGGCCGCTGGGTGCTTCCCAAGGGCCGAAGCGCCGTCAAGGAACTGGAACAGGCGCAGCGCACGTGGCAAGGTACGTTCGAGCTGATGCCGAGCAGAACCGATCCCGATGCAAGGATCCTGGTTGCTTCGGGCGTGCGGCGAAGAGCGAGGCGGGGATGATCAGGGTCGCGATTGCCAATCAGAAGGGCGGTGTGGGCAAGACCACGACCGCCATCAACCTTGCCACCGGACTTGCCGCCATGGGCTGGCGGGTCCTGCTCATCGACCTGGACCCGCAGGGGAATGCCTCGACCGGGCTTGGTGTCGGCGCCAATGCCCGCGCCCGCTCCTCCTACGAGGTGCTGATCGGGACCGAGACCGTGGCCGACAGTGTGGTCAGCACGCGGGTGCCGCGTCTCGATCTGCTCCCCGCGACCCAAGATCTCTCGGGCGCCGAGGTCGAGCTGGTCGAGCTGGAGAGCCGCACGCATCGCCTGGCACATGCGCTTGATCCCGTGGATTCCCGCTGGGACATTTGCCTGATCGATTGTCCGCCGTCGCTCGGCCTCCTGACCGTCAACGCGCTTGTCGCGGCCCGCCATCTGGTGGTTCCGCTTCAATGCGAATTCTTTGCGCTGGAAGGACTTAGCCAGCTGCTGCAGACCGTCGAGCGGATCCGCACCCGCTTCAATCCCGAGCTTTCGATCCTCGGGGTTGCACTCACCATGTTCGATCGCCGCAATCGTCTGTCGGGTCAGGTCGCCGAAGATGTCCGCGCCTGTCTCGGCGCAGCCGTGTTTGAGACGGTCGTGCCCCGCAACGTCCGCCTTTCCGAAGCGCCGAGCCATGGTCTTCCGGCGCTCATCTACGACCTGCGCTGCTCGGGCTCGGCGGCCTATGTCGGTCTCGCGCGCGAGATGATGGCGCGTCTCCCGGCACTCAAGGAAGCCGCATGAACCAGCAGGCACGTGGATTGGGGCGCGGGCTGTCGGCGCTTCTCGGCGATGCGCCCGCAGCAGCGAGTGGCAGCGCGGAAGGCGTGCGGGAAATCGACATCGCCTCGATCCGCGCCAACCCGAAGCAGCCGCGCCGGCACTTCAACGAGGAAGCGCTGGCCGAACTGGCCGAGTCGATCGCCGCGCGCGGCGTGCTCCAGCCGATCCTCGTTCGTCCGGCCGAAGAGCCCGGTCGCTTCGAGATCATCGCCGGCGAGCGACGCTGGCGGGCCGCGCAGCGAGCCCAGCTTCACAAGATGCCGGCGATCGTGCGGACCTTCGACGAGGCCGGCACCGCCGAAGTCGCGTTGATCGAGAATGTCCAGCGCGCCGATCTCAGCCCGCTTGAGGAAGCCGACGCCTATGCGGCGCTGATCAGCCGCTTCGGCCATGGCCAGGACGCGGTCGGCAAACTCGTCGGCAAGAGCCGCAGCCATGTCGCTAACCTGCTGAGATTGCGTGATCTTCCGGAAAGCGTTCGAGCCCACCTCGAGGCTGGCGCGCTGACCATGGGGCACGCCCGAGCGATCGCCACTGCTCCCGATGTCGAGGCGCTTGCCGAGGAGATCGTCCGCAAGGGATTGTCGGTGCGGCAGGCTGAGGCACTCGCACGCAAGGTCAAGCCTGGTGCCGGTCAGGACCTCGCGCGCGGCAGTGCCCGCTTCGCGGCGGCAGGAAGCCGCGACGCCGACCTCGTCGCGCTCGAGCGGCAGCTCGGCGACCTTCTCGGCCTCAAGGTCAGCATCGCGCACTCGGGCGGGGCAGGGCAGGTCGCGGTGCATTTCTCGAGCCTCGACCAGCTCGACCTCATCTGCCAGCGACTGAGCGGCGAACCGATCTAGCGCCGGGCGGCTGCTGCCCGGGCGAGCTGGAGCAGCGTTTCTCCGAGTGCGGCACGACCCGGTACCGGCTGGAGCAGGAGCTCGCGCTCGAGCTTCTGGACGTGCATGAAGGCGTCGGCGAGGCGAGGGCCGGTCCAGCGCGACAGCATGCGCTCCACGGCCGGACGCTCCTTCGTCCAGACCCCTCGCATGACGGCGTCGCTTCGCTCGCCCTGATCGATCCGCCGCCGCAAGGCTGAAAGCGAGATCAGGCGGCGCTGGAGGGCGCGCATCACCGGGATGGGCTCGATCCCGCCACTGTCGAGCAGGATGAGCTCGTCGGCGAGCCGCGCCACCTCACCCGACAGAGCGAGATCGCCCGCACGGCCGAGTTCGGCCTCCGCCTGGTCGATCCCGAGAGCGGCGACCGTTTCCTCGTCGAGGTCCTTGGGTGCCGCCGAGCTTGCGTCGAGGTAGAGCGCGAACTTCTGCAGCTCGAGCCTGGCCATCAGCATGTCACCGTCGGCTTCGGATGCGATCCGCTCGGCAAGCGGAGCGGCGACGCGCAGACCTTCCGCGGTCGCCATCTCCATCACCACCCCGACCTGTTCGCGGAGCGAAAGGAAGCTGCTTTCCACGTGGAGCACTGCCGGGTGCTTGTCGGAGAATTTGGCGAGCTCGCCATTGCGCTTCGCGGTCGGCGACATGATCGCGACGGTCGCCGCTTCGACCTGCGGAAGCGCCAGCATGGCCTGCACCGCGGGAAGAATGTCCTCGCCGGCCGGCTCCACCCAGAGCAGCTTGCGATCGCCGAACATCGAAATGGCCGCTGCCTCGTCGGCCAGCCAGTTGGGCTCGCTCTTCAGCTGCGCGGTCGTGACGTTGAGCTTGGCGGCGCCGAGCGCGGTGGTCAGCTTCTGCGCCAGCAGGCGGTTCGAGGACTGGTCTGGCCCCGAGAGCAGGAAAAGGCGAATCGCAGGATCGGGCCGCTCGAAGGCGGCGCCGGCCCGTGCGGAGGCGAGCTTCACCGAGGTGAGCGCCGGTTGGCGTAGAGACCGAGCCGACCCACGATCTGGTCGGCCACCACCTGCGCCAGGCGCTCGGCAGCGGTCTGTTCGGCCGCGACCGTGGCGACGTCCGAGCTGACAACGTCGATCCCCGCATCGGACCCGGCAGTGGCGTCCAGCACCACCTGGCCGGTGGCATTGTCGACCAGACGGTAGCGCGCGCGGACCGTGCGCCGCTCGCGAGTCACCGCCGTGTCGCCACGGATGCCGAAACCGGTGAGGTCGTCGTCGACCTCGACCTCAAGCCGGTAGCGCTCGTCTCCTGCCGGTTCGCCAAGGCGATCGGCGAGGGCAGCGCGGACCAGCCAGCCGGTGCGGCCCGGGATCGGCTTGACCGCGATGGAAGAAAGGAAGGTCGCGGTCGTGCCGCTCGCGCCGCCTCCGTAGACAGGGCGAAGGCCGCAGCCCGCGGTGGTGGCGGCAAGCGCCAGCAGGAGTGCGATCTTCTTCACAGGACGATGTTCACCAGTCGGTCGGGCACTACGATGACCTTGCGCGGGGCGCCGCTGCCGACCAGCGCCGCGACCTTGTCGGCGGCGAGCGCCATGGCCTGCAGGTCCTCGCGAGCTGCTCCGCGCGGTGCCATCAGCGTCGCCTTGAGCTTGCCGTTGACCTGCACTGCGATGGTCACCTCGTCGTCGACCAGCAATGCCGGATCGTGCGCCGGCCAGGGCTGGTCGACGACCATCCCCTGTTCACCGAGCGCTGCCCACGCTTCCTCGGCGAGGTGTGGCGCCATCGGCGCGACCAGCAGCACGAGGATGCGGATGGCGTTGCTGCGATCGGCCGAGGGCGAAGCCTTCTCGATGGCGCTGGTCAGCTCGTAAAGCGCGGCAACGGCCTTGTTGAATTGCAGGCCCTCGATCGCTGAGCCGACACCCGCCACAGCGCGGTGCAGCTTCCGGACCAGCGCACCGTCGGACCCTTCCGAGACTACCGGCGCAGTTGCCAGGCGCCAGACACGCTGGACGAAGCGCGCCGCACCCTCGATCCCGCCGATCGACCATTCGAGGTCGCGCTCGGGCGGCGAGTCCGACAGCATGAACCAGCGCACCGCGTCTGCCCCGTAGCGGGCGATGATCGAGTCCGGGTCGACGACATTCTTCTTCGACTTGGACATCTTCTCGACGCGGCCATTCTCGACCGGCAGCCCGGCCTCGCGCGCCGAGGCCGCCTCTTCGGGGCTCAACCAGCCGTCAGGGCCGCGATAGGTCTCGTGCGTGACCATTCCCTGCGTGAAGAGGCCCTTGAATGGCTCCTTCACGCCGAGCTTGCCGATCCGCTCGAGCGCGCGGGTCCAGAAGCGGGCGTAGAGGAGATGCAGGATCGCATGCTCGACCCCGCCGATATATTGCCCGACCGGAAGCCAGGCTTCGGCCTCGGCGCGGTCGAACGGCTTGGCCTCGGGCTGCGAAGCGAAGCGGATGAAGTACCAGCTGCTGTCGACGAAGGTATCGAGCGTGTCGGTCTCGCGCCGGGCCGGCCGGCCGCAGCGCGGGCAGTCGACCCTGTTCCACGTGGGATGCCGGTCGAGCGGGTTGCCGGGAATATCGAAGCTGACGTCTTCCGGGAGAACGACCGGCAGCTGGTCCTTCGGCACCGGGACCGCGCCGCATCCTTCGCAATGGATGATCGGGATGGGCGTGCCCCAGTAGCGCTGACGGCTCACGCCCCAGTCGCGCAGGCGGTACTGAGTGGTGCCCTTGCCCCAGCCTCCGGCTTCGGCGCGACGGATCACTTCCGCCTTCGCGTCGTCGGTGGTCATCCCGTCGAGGAAGCGGCTGTTGACCGCGACCCCGGCGATGGTCTCGGCTGCCTCGAGCGGCGCGCCCGCATCTTCGGCCGTGGCGGCAACGACGCGGGTGATGGGGAGGTCGTACTTGGTTGCGAACTCGAAATCGCGGGCGTCATGGCCGGGCACGCCGAACAGGGCGCCGGTGCCATAATCCATCAGCACGAAGTTCGCGATCCAGACGGGCAGGCTCCAGTCGGGATCGAGCGGATGCGTGACCTTGAGGCCGGTGTCGAAGCCGAGCTTCTCGGCGGTCTCGATCTCGGCCGCAGTGGTGCCGCCCTGCTTGGCCCGAGTGATGAAGTCAGCGACGTCCTGCCGTTCGGCAGCGAGTGCCGCCGCGATCGGATGGTCCGGCGAGATTGCGACGAAGCTCGCGCCGAAGATCGTGTCCGGGCGGGTGGTGAAGACCTCGATCTCACCGCCCTCGGGCCGCTTGAAGCGGAACTGCATGCCCCGGCTCTTGCCGATCCAGTTCTCCTGCATCAGCCGGACCTTGTCGGGCCACTGGTCGAGCGTCTCGAGACCCTCGAGCAATTCGTCGGCGAAGTCGGTGATCTTGAGGAACCACTGGTTCAGCTTGCGCCGTTCGACCAGCGCGCCGGAGCGCCAGCCGCGGCCGTCGATCACCTGCTCGTTGGCGAGCACGGTCATGTCGACCGGATCCCAGTTCACCTCGGACTCGCGGCGGAAGACCAGCCCGGCCTCCAGCAGGTCGAGAAACAGCGCCTGCTCGTGCCCGTAATAGTCGGACTCGCAGGTGGCGAGCTCGCGGCTCCAGTCGAGTGCGAAGCCGAGCCGCTTAAGCTGGGTCCGCATGGTGGCGATATTCTGGCGGGTCCAGTCGCCCGGATGGACCTTCTTCTCCATCGCCGCATTCTCGGCCGGCATGCCGAAGGCGTCCCAGCCCATCGGGTGGAGGACCTCGAACCCCTGCGCACGGCGGAAGCGGGCGAGGACATCACCCATCGTGTAATTGCGGACGTGCCCCATGTGGATGCGTCCCGATGGATAGGGAAACATCTCGAGCACGTAGCTCTTGGGCTTGTTGCTGGCGCTGTCGGCGCGGAAGCAGTCGGCCTGGCTCCACCGCTCCTGCCAGCGGCAGTCGCTCGCCGCCGGGTCGAAACGGTCGGTGCTCATGCTAACTCCTGATGTGAAAGGCCCTTAGCCGCCGACGGCGGCGCGGCGGATGTCGCGGGCACGGGTGAGGATGATGTCCTCGAGCTTCTGGACCGTCGCGGCGGTCACCGGCGCGTCGACCCACTGGCCGCCCTGGCTGACCTGGCGCGAGGCCGCGACCCGGAGCGCGTCGGCGCGGAGGTCCTGGTCGAGGATCGAGACGGTCAGCTTGACCCGCTCGCCCGGCGAGTTGGGGTTGGCGTACCAGTCAGTGACGATCACTCCGCCATTGCTGTCGGCGGTGACCAGCGGCGCGAAGCTCAGCGTGTCGATCGCGGCGCGCCACAGATAGGTGTTCACCCCGATCGCAGTTGTCCGCGACGGCGCGAGCTGGTTCGGAATGTCGCGGTTGCGGGCGCAACCCGAAGCCGCCAGCGCAGTGACCAAGAGAAGGGCGGCGGCAATGGGTCGGCGCATGGGTCGGGTTCCCGGATAAGCAGATATGGATTGAAGTTCGGCTTATACGAAGTGCGCGTTGGCGGGCAACCCGTTCACTGGGGAGACCAACTTGTGGATTCGATGTCACAATGGCCGGAGGAAGTCCCGGCGGGCTTGGAACATTCATCGGCCCCGACCTATATGTCGGGTGTAGCAATACGAGGGAGATGCGGGTGAGTCGCGCTGGCGACAGCAAGGGGATGTGGGCGGTGGCGTTGGCCACGGCTAGCCTCCTGCTGCCCGCGACGGTCGTCATTGCCGCGCCGCAGCAGCAGCAGGCCAAGCGCCCGCCCGCGGTCGCTCTCAGCTTCGACGGCGGCTTCACGCCGGCGCAGGCCGATCCCCGGCTTGCCGCGGCGCTCGCCGGTCGTCCGGCGCTTGCGTCCGACTTCCGCTTCACTCCGGCCGCAAGCAAGCGCCGGCCTTCGCAGATCCGGATCGCGATCCGGGCCCGTGCGACCACCCCGGGGCAGGTCGTTGCGCTGCGTGCTCGCGAGGTCGCGGCGGCTCCGACGGCGAGCAGCCTCGCGTTGACTCCGGCGACCTACAACCTCGGTGCGGCGGTGGGCTGGAAGCAGTTCGCCATCTCGGCCGATGTCGCCCGTGCCCGTGGCGCAGCCGCGCCGGCGCTGACCGATCGCGACGGTGCGTCGGTCGGCGTGAGCTACAACGGCAAGCGCTTCACCGGCCGCGTCGCCGCAAGCACCGACCGTCCGGCGGCCGCGCGCACCAGCCCGATCGCCGATCCGACCAGCTATGCGCTCGATGTCGGCGGCGCCTACAACATCAGCCGCAGCATCGCGGTGACCGGCGGCGTCAAGTACAAGATCGAGCGCGAGCGCGTCGCCACCTTCCGTGACCAGCGCCGCGACAGCCAGGCCGTCTACGTCGGAACCGCCTTCAAGTTCTGAGCCAGGCGTCGATTCCGGCCCAGCCATGGAAGCCCAAATTCATGAGCCTTTCTCCCCGCACCTGATCCACCCCGCCAAGCGCGATGGCGGGCGCTTCACTCCTTGCCGCGAGCCTGAGCGCTTCCACCTCCCCGAGCGCGGGTGCGCCGAGGTGCGACCGCGTGGGATAGATCGGCGAGACGAAGACCAGCGCCGGCCGCCGCGAAGCCGCTGCCGCGGCCTGCACGTCGTCGTGGACGGATAGCGAGAAAGCGAGCGCGCCGGTGTCCGCACCGGGATTGTGCACGAGGAGCGCTCCCATCTCTTCGGCAAGAGCGACATCCCGAGCCATCCCGAGCGGAGCGCCGAGCGCGACTACTCGTTCGGCGAGCGATCGCCGCTCGGCCCGCGTTGCCCGATGGTGCCTGACGAGGATCCCAGCGCCAGCAGCCGCGGCACGCACCATCGCTTCGTCCAGCGCATCTCCGAGCCGCTCGTCGGTCATCAGCCAGGCGGTGGGCCAGCGTTGCGTCGTCATGGCGGGCCTTCTAGCAGGCGGGCATGTCCGACGCAGCCGCCCGCCTTGCCGATCTCCGCAACGCCATCGCCAGAGCCGCCAAGGCGGCCTCTCGCGACCCTGAGGGCGTTCAACTGATCGCCGTGAGCAAGGGCCGCAGCGCCGAGGCGATCGAAGCGCTGATCGAGGCCGGGCAGCGCGACTTCGGCGAGAACCGGGTGCAGGAGGTCGCGGCCAAGTGGCCGGAGCTCCGCCGCCGGCATCCCGATGTACGTCTCCACATGATCGGGAGCCTGCAGTCGAACAAGGCCGAGGAAGCGGCCGGATTGTTCGACGTCATCCATTCGCTCGACCGGGCGAGCCTCCTTCAGGCGATGGTCAAGGCGGAATGGCACGGACCGACCTATGTGCAGGTCAATATCGGCGACGAAGCGCAGAAGGGCGGGATCGCAATCGCGGAACTGCCCACCTTCCTGGACAAGGTGCGCGACGCCGGAATCAACCTTGCAGGGTTGATGGCCATCCCTCCCAGCGAAGTGGAAGCCTCACCCTATTTTGCCCTGCTCGCAAAGCTGGCGCGGCGGCATGACGTCACGGGTCTGTCGATGGGGATGAGCAGCGATTTCACGTCGGCGGTGATGCTCGGCGCCACGACTGTGCGGGTGGGATCGGCGCTGTTCGAGGAGACCGGCTAGTCGAGGTGCCCGCTCTTGGCGCGCTTGACCGCCAGATAGTGGGCATTGTGCGGATTGGCGGGAAGGTGATGCGGGACGCGGGTTACCGCGATCCCCTCGGCTTCGAGGCCGGCAAGCTTGGCCGGATTGTTGGTCAGGAGCCTGATCTCGCGGTGGCCGAGCGAGCGGAGGATCGCTGCGGCGAGCGCGAAGTCCCGCTCGTCGTCGGCGAAACCCAGGCGGCGATTGGCCTCGACCGTGTCGAGCCCGCGGTCCTGAAGCCCGTAGGCGCGGATCTTGTTGGCAAGGCCGATCCCGCGGCCCTCCTGCCGGAGGTAGAGGAGAATTCCGCCGCCATCCTCCGCCATCAGCCGAAGCGCGGCACGAAGTTGCGGGCCGCAGTCGCATTTGAGGCTGCCGAACACGTCCCCGGTCAGGCATTCGCTGTGCAAGCGGACGAGCGGAGCCCTGCCGCCTGGTGCCCCGACCTGCAGCGCGACGTGCTCGCTCCCGTCTTCCTCGGCACGAACCGCGATGATTTGCACCTCGGCATCGAGACCCTCCACCGGAAGAGCGGCCCGAGCCGCGATGGTGGCGGTGCGTGGGGCGATCGCCGCAGTCGCCTCGCACGACTCGAGCGACAGCGCCGAGCGATCGGAGAGCACCCACAGAGCCGGGAGAAGGCCCGCTCGGCGAACGAGCCCGAGCGCCGCCGACGTATCGTCGGAATGCTCCGGCGACCTTGTCGTCAGCGGCCCGGCGGAGAAGCGGGCGAAGTCCTGACCCGCATCGACCAGCGAGCGCACGCTCGACGGCGTCAGCCAGTCGGCCCGCTCGATCAGGACGGGAGCGTCGGGAGTGGCGGCGTCCCGCTGGTTGGCGAGCCCCAGCGCTGCGGCGCGTGCACCGCTCAGCAGGATCGGAGCGCGCGCGTCGGGATCAAGCAGGGATAGCAATTCGTCGGTGACGGTCTCGACAGCGGCAATGGTCAGGCCGCCCACGGTGACCGGCCGACCGGCGCGCAGGGCGGCGATGGCGCGGGCCGCCTTGCTCAAAGCTCGAGATCCACCACCAGTGGCACATGGTCCGAAGGCTTCTCCCACGCACGGCAGGGCTCGTGGACCTTGTGCATCACGGCCTGCGCGGCGACGCTTGGACTCGCCCACATGTGGTCGAGCCGGCGCCCGCGGTCGTTCTTGGTCCAGTCGGCCGAGCGATAGCTCCACCACGTGTAGTTGCGCTCTGGCGCGGGGACGAACTTGCGGCCGAGGTCGACCCACTCGTGCGCCGCCTGGAGCGCGTTCAGCGTCTCGACCTCGATCGGCGTGTGGCTGACGACGTCGAGCAGCGCCTTGTGGCTCCACACGTCGCATTCGAGCGGCGCGACGTTGAAGTCGCCGACGATCAGCGTGGGCTCCTTCAGCTCTTCCGACCAGCGGGTCATCCGCCCGAGGAAGTCGAGCTTCTGCCCGAACTTGGGATTGAGCGTCCGGTCGGGGATGTCGCCGCCCGCCGGGACATAGACGTTCTCGAGCCGAAGGCCGTGCGGAAGCCGCACCCCGACGTGCCGCGCCTCGCCATTGTCCTGCCAGTCGTGACGGCCATGCGCCTCGAGCGGCACCTTGCTGAGGATGGCGACGCCATGGTGCATCCGCTGACCATTCAGCGCCTGGTGGACATAGCCGCGCTCGGCGAAGAAGCTGGCGGGAAAGACCTTGTCCTCCGCCTTCGTCTCCTGGAGGCAGAGCACGTCGGGCTGTTCCTCGTTGAGGAAGCGTTCGACGATGGCGGTCCGGGCGCGGACCGAGTTGATGTTCCAGCTGGCGATACGAAGACGAGTCACGCGGGCTCTCTAGCGAAGAGGCGCCCCGAAACGCAAAGGCCCCCGCTCCGGGGGCATGGAGCGAGGGCCGACCAAGCGTTCGTCACGCGAGGGACCAGACGGGGACCCGGTAACAGGGGGAAACCCAAGTCCGTCCGCCGGTCAAAGGTGCTACTATCTCATCGAGCCTGAAGCCCGCATGAACAGTTGCACAAACGATACCAATCACTTCCGCTTCTTGGGCTCGGCGAAGGTGAAGGCGCTCTCGGCAATGGCGCCATTGTAGCGCTGCCCATCGAGCTTGACCGTGGTGCGCTTGTTCTGCGCGTCGATCGCAGTCCAGCCCTCGAGCATCAGCCCGCCGGGCGCACCGGCGTTGCGGGCGAAGGCAAGCAGCAGCGTGCCGAACTCGGGACGGCGGGCGTCGCGGGCACGAACGATGACGATGTTCGGGTTGGCCTGCTTTTCGATCCGCGCGATGCGGCCGAGGTTGGGCTGCGGCGACAGCAGCACCGACAGCGGCGACTTGGCGATCGGCCAGGCCGACTTCTGCCCGACATCATAGTCGACGAAGGTGAGGTTCCGGCCGTCGCCGACCAGCAGCATGTTGGCGCCGCGGCCATATTCGAAGCGGATCTTGCCCGGCCGCTTGAGGCTGAGGTTGCCGTTCATCGCGCGCCCGCGACCATCGGTCTGGACGAAGGTCGCGGTCATCGAACGGGTGGCGGCAAGGCTCTGTTCGACCTGGCGGATCGGATCGGCCGACTGGGCAATTGCGGCCGGGGCGGCGAGGGTCAGCGCAGCGGCGGGCGCGAGCAGGCGTGCCGAAAGGCGGAGGAAGGACATGGAAGCTCCTGATGTCATGTTCGAGCGGGACGCTAGGTCAGCCCCCTTGAATGCCCTCTGAATTCGTCTGTTCCCCGCCATTCAGCCGACGAAGCGCTCGCGCAGGGCGAGAAGGGCGAGTGCCGCCTCGGCTGCGCCGCCGCCCTTGTCGAGGCGCGCGGGGTCGGACCGGGCCAGGGCCTGATCCTCGTTCTCGACCGTCAGGATGCCGTTGCCGATCGTTAGCCCGGAAAGGGTCAGGTCCATGATCCCTCGGGCGCTCTCGTTGGAGACGACCTCGAAATGGTAGGTCTCGCCGCGGATGATGACGCCGAGCGCGACGAAGGCATCATAGTCGCCGCTTTCGTCGGCAAGCGCGATCGCGCCCGGCACCTCGAGCGCGCCCGGGACGGTCAGCGTGTCATGCTCGTGGCCCGCCGCCTCGATCGCGGCGCGGGCACCGGCGAGCAGCAGGTCGTTGAGATGCGCGTAGAAGCGCGCTTCCACGATCAGGATCCTGGCCATCGGGTCAGCCCTCCTTTCCGAACGAGCGTTCCTCGACGATGGCGAGGCCATAGCCGCTGAGTCCGACCGGCGAATGGTGGCTGTTGGTCAGCAAGATCATGTCATGGACCCCCAGCGCGGCAAGGATCTGGGCGCCGACACCGTAGCTGCGCAGCGTCTCGCCTTCCTCGACGTCCTTGCCGGCGCGGCGATCGGCCGACCGCGACAGCGAGCCCGGGCTTGCAGCGTGGAGCGCGACGACCACGCCCGAGCCCTCCTCCTCGATCATCCGCAGCGCGCTCGGGAGCAGCCCGTTGCGGGTGCCCGGCTCGCCAAGCACATCGGCGAAGAGGTCGAGGCTGTGCATGCGGACCATCACCGGCCCGGTCGGGTCGAGCGGGCCGAGCACCAGCGCGAGCTGCTCGGCGCCGGTTGCCTTGTCGCGGAAGACCTGTGCCTGCCATTCGCGCCCGGAAGGCGAGTGAAAGGGCGAGGCGGCGACCCGCTCGACCAGATGATCGCGACGGAGGCGGTAGGCGATGAGGTCGCGGATCGTCCCGATCTTGAGTCCGTGGGTTCGGGCGAAGTCCATCAGATCGTCGAGCCGGGCCATCGTCCCGTCCTCGCGCATGATCTCGCAGATCACGCCCGACGGGTTGAGCCCGGCGAGGCGGCTGACATCGACCGCCGCCTCGGTATGGCCCGCACGGACGAGCACGCCGCCAGCCTGGGCCACCAGCGGGAAGACATGGCCGGGGGAAACCAGAGCGTCGGGGCCGTTGGCCGAATCGATCGCCACCGCCACCGTCCGAGCCCGGTCGGCGGCGCTGATCCCGGTCGAAACACCGGTCCGGGCCTCGATCGAAACGGTGAAGGCGGTGCCGTGCCGGGTTCCATTGTGGCGTGCCATCAGGGGCAGGCCGAGCTGGTCGACCCGGTCCTTGCCGAGCGCAAGGCAGATGAGGCCCCTGCCGTGGCGGGCCATGAAGTTGATCGCGTCGGGAGTCGCCATCTGCGCCGGGATGATGAGGTCACCCTCATTCTCGCGGTCGTCATCGTCGACCAGGATGAACATCCGGCCATTGCGGGCCTCGTCGATGATCGCCTCGGCCCCGACCAGCACTTCGCTGGTGCCGCGGGCGAGCAGCCGTTCGAGGCGGCCGAGGGTGTCGGCAGTGGGGTTCCAGTCGGGCTGGCCCAGCTTGCGGAGGGAGTTGGGGTGGAGCCCGGCGGCCCGTGCGAGGCCGGAGCGGCTGATCTCGCCAGTCTCGATGATCTCGGTCAGGCGCTCGATGAGAGTGGTAGCCATTTGGGCGCAATATCACATTACAATGTGACAATCCAGCGGGGGTGGCCGCACTCGCAATGTGAACGGCGTTGCTGAAGTTACCCAAGTTACCCAGGTGTGCAGCTTTTTCCCGCACATCGCCGCCATCCTGCTGCACGAGGGTGAGGCGACAGCCCACCCTCGCAACCCAAATCCTACTTGTCCAGCGGCGCGGTTCGAGCCGCGGTCATGCGCTGGAGGTATCGGGCGAGCACGTCGATCTCGACGTTGAGGCGGCGGCCGACCGCGAGGTCGCCGAAGGTGGTGTGCTGCCAGGTATGCGGGATGACATTGACGCTGAAGTGGGTGGCGTCGCCGTGATCGGAAACTTCGTTGACCGTCAGCGACACGCCATCGACCGTCACCGAGCCCTTGGGGGCCAGCATCGGGCCGAGCGCGGCTGGCACCGACAGACCGACACAGGTCGAATCGCCTTCGGGGCAGAGGCCGATCACCTCGGCGAGCCCGTCAACGTGGCCAGTGACGAGATGTCCCCCGAGCTCGTCGCCGAGACGCAGCGCACGTTCGAGGTTGAGGCGGGCTCCCTCCTGCCACAGCCCGGGCGCGGTCTTGGACAGGCTCTCCTGGCTGATGTCGACCGCGAACCAGTCGGGACCCTTGTCGACCACGGTGAGGCAGGCGCCCGAGCAGGCGATCGAGGCACCGAGCGCGACGTCGGCCATCTCGTAGGCGCAGCCGATAACGAGGCGCAGGTCGCCGCGAGCCTCGGTGGAGCGGACGGTGCCGATGTCAGTGACGATGCCGGTGAACATGACTGCCTCGCGGGAAGGTGCCTCGACCTGGCAAGGCACGAACGGTGATGGAAGCCGACCTCTATCCGCTAGTCCCGAGCGAAGTCGAGGGACGCCGGACCGGGCTGCCTGACCCGCTCGTAGACCTCGAGCCGGTCGATTCCGAGGCGCCGGCCGTCGCGCGGCTCCCAGCGGCCATGGGCGTCCCCGATCGCGTCGAGCCCGATGTAGCCGACGCTCTGCCGCCCCTCGCCGATGATGATCGGCGCGCGGTAGAGGAGGATGCGGTCCACGAGGTCGGCGGCGAGGAAGGCGGTGGCGGTGGCCGAGCCGCCCTCGACCAGAAGGTCGTTGACGTCATGGAGGCGGAAGACGTCCTCGGGCG
The DNA here is from genome assembly GCF_039538045.1 of Sphingomonas swuensis. Lineage (NCBI taxonomy): Bacteria > Pseudomonadati > Pseudomonadota > Alphaproteobacteria > Sphingomonadales > Sphingomonadaceae > Sphingomonas > Sphingomonas swuensis. Next base: position 143,935 of record NZ_BAABBQ010000001.1, read on the forward strand.
AGGCGAGCATCTCCCATCCCTCGACCGGCTCGCCGCGGCTGAGCAATGCCCGGCGCGGCGAGCGCTCCTCGAGGCCGGGAAGGCGCACATCGAGGCGGGGCCGGTCGGCGAGCAGGGTGCCGCGGCCAACCAGGATCATGTCGGTATGGGCCCGCTCGAGGTGCACATGGGCGCGGGCATCCTCGCCGGTGATCCACTTCGATTCGCCCGAGGGGAGCGCGATCTTGCCGTCGATCGACAGGGCGAGCTTGAGCGTCACCCGGGGGCGGCCGAGTGCCATCCGGGTCAGCCAGCCGGCCATGCTCTCGCGCGCCTCGGCGGCGCCAATCCCGCTTTCCACCGAGATGCCGGCCCCGCGCAGGCGATGAAGACCCTCTCCGGATGTCCGGCGATCGGGGTCCTCGATGGCGGCGACGACATGGGCGACGCCCGATTGAAGGATCAGGTCGGTGCAGGTCGGGCCACGGTGGCTCCGATGATTGCAGGGCTCGAGCGTGGTGACGAGGCTCGCGCCCTGAGCCCGCTCGCCTGCCTCGGCAAGCGCGACCGCCTCGGCGTGCGGGCGTCCGCCCGGTCGGGTGGCGCCGCGCCCCAGGATCGCGCCGTCGGGCGCGATGACGAGGCAGCCAACGTTCGGATTGGGCGCGGTGGTGCCGCGGGCGGCGGCGCCGAGCGCGACCGCGGCGGCCATCCATCCGGCCTCATTCGATGCCGAAGGTATTCGCAATCTCCTGGAACTGCTCCTGCCGCTCGCGGGCGCGCGCCTCGCGGGCCTTCTGATCCTTGACCTGGTCGGCCTTGATCTGGGCGTCGGTCCGGTCGGGCCCGTAGCTCTCGACGTAGGTGACCGTGGTTGGCGGCGCGGTGTTTATGCTCGCGTCGAGGAAGAAAATGACCACGATGACGAGGGTGATGCCGAGGCTGAGGCCGATGGCGAGGGTCTTGTCGGGGCTGCGGCGCGCCCAGACGGCCTTGAAGTCGCGCCACGCGGTCCGCGGCGAGTGCATCGGTGGAAGGACGGACATGGATGCGATGTAGGAGGTGGGGGGCGGGACCGCAAACCGGACATTGCACCCGGCCCGCGGCCCCGGCCTCCTACTCCTCCAGCTCGAAGCGAAGGGTGATGACGAGAGTGGAAGCGACGGCGCGGCCATCCTCTGTAGCGGGCCTGTAACGCCAGTAGCGGATGAGGTGGCTCCGTGCCGAAGCGAGGAAGGCAGGGTCTGCCGCCCCGACGGGGTCGACCGAGACCACCCGCCCGCGCTGGTCGATGCCGAGGCGGAGGCGGAGCACGGCTTCTTCCTCCGAGCGCACCTTCGAGTCGGGATAAGGCGGACGAAGCAGGTCGGCGGGGGTGATGGCGCGCGCCTGGACGAGCACCGGGTCGGCCCTGGGCGCCGGCAGTGGCTGCGGCAGCACTTGCGGGAGCGGGGTCTCGATGATGGTGCCGATCTCGGGCGTGCCGTTGAGGATCGGCGGACCGCTCTCGAGGCTGTGAGGCGGGCCGGGCAGGGGGACGACCGGATTGGTGCGTTCGACGAAGCTCTCGGTCGGGCGCTGCTGCTCGGTGCGAGGCTGCGGCTCGGGCAAGGGTGGCGGGTCGACCGGTTTGGGCAGCGGCACGTTGTAGATCGTGGTCGGGGTGGGGGTGAAGATGGTGCCGGGGTTCATCCTGGCGGTGATCAGGAGGCCGATGGCGAGCGCGTGACCACCGACGATCAGGGTCAGCATGGTCGGACTCAGCCGGCGATGGGTCCGGCGGTGGGCGGCGTAGGCAAGCATGGCAACCTCCTTCACATCCGAGTCGATGTGGAGAATGTTACATCATAACATGCCAAGCACAAGTGAGTTGATGCTGCTGCGCCTGCCGGTCGTGTCAGGCGCTCGCGGCGCGAAGCCGGGCGAGTGCGCGGTCCTTGCCGATCAGGCGGGTGAGCGGGGACATTTCGGGACCGCTCGGCCGGCCCGTGAGCGCGAGCCTCAGGGGCAGGAACAGCGCCTTCCCCTTGCGACCGCTCGCCTCCTTGAGCGCGCCGGTCAGCGCGTGCCAAGGGTCGCCGGACCAGTCGAGGTCGGCCGCAATCTCCGAAGCCGAGGCGAGATAGGTGCGGTCGTCGGGAGCGAGCTCCGTGGCGGCGACGTCGCCGTGAAGTACGCCCTGCCATTCCTCGATGTCGCCGAGCCTGTGGAGGGCGGAGCGAAGGCAGTCCCAGGTGTCGCTGTCGACCCAGCCGGGCAACCGATCCGCGACGGCCTCGAAGGGCAGGGCGTGGAGCAGCCGGCCGTTGAGCTGCTCGACCTCGGCCATGTCGAAATATGCCGGAGCGCGGCCGAAATGGGCGAAGTCGAAGCCGTCGGCGAGTGGGCCGAGGTCGGCGATCGGCTCGACCGGCTGGCTGGTCCCGAGCCGGGCAAGGAGGCTGAGCAGCGCCATCGGCTCGAGCCCCGCTTCCTGCAGCGCGGGCACGCCGACCGCACCGAGGCGCTTGGACAATTTGCCGTCGGCCGCGACCAGCAGCGCCTCGTGGGCAAGCGCGGGCGGGGTTGCGCCGAGGGCATCGAACATCTGCAGCTGGACCGCGCTGTTCGAGACGTGATCCTCGCCGCGCACGATGTGGGTGATGCCAAGATCGATGTCGTCGATGACGCTCGGGAGCAGGTAGAGCCAGCTGCCGTCGGCGCGGCGGATGACGGGATCGGACAGCAGGGCGGGGTCGAACTTCTGTTCGCCGCGGATGAGGTCGGTCCAGGCGATCGGCGCCTGGTGGTCGAGGCGAAAGCGCCAGTGGGGCGCGCGGCCTTCGACCGGCGTGTTCTCCCTCTCCGGCCGCTCGTAGATCGGCGGAAGCCCGCGGCCGAGCAGCACCTTGCGGCGCAGGTCGAGCTCTTCGGGAGTCTCGAAGCAGGCATAGACCCGGCCGGCGGCGCGAAGCCGTTCGAATTCGCGCTCGTAGAGGGCGAAGCGGTCGGACTGGCGAACGCTGTCGTGCGGATGCAGCCCGAGCCAGGCGAGGTCCGCGCGAATCGACTGCTCGGCCTCGGCGGTCGAACGCTCGCGGTCGGTGTCGTCGATGCGAAGGATAAAGCGGCCGCCATGCGCGCGAGCGAACAGGAAGTTGTGCAGCGCGGTGCGGATGTTGCCGACGTGGAGCCGACCGGTCGGCGAGGGCGCGAAGCGCGTGACGATGGTCATGGCTCAGTCCCCGGTGCGAAAGGCATTGGTGATCGGGTAGCGGCGGTCGCGGCCGAAGTTGCGGCCGCCGAGCTTGACCCCGGGCGGGGCCTGGCGGCGCTTGTATTCGGCACGGAGCACCATCTTCTCGAGGCTTGCGACGAGCGCGACCTCGCTGCCGGTCTTGGCCGCCACTTCGTGGACGCTCAGTTCCTGGTCGATCAGCCCGTGGAGGATCGGATCGAGCTTCGCGTAGGGCGGCAGCGAATCCTCGTCTTTCTGGTCGGGGCGAAGCTCGGCCGAGGGTGGCTTGTCGATCACCCGCTCGGGCATCACCGGACCGGCCGGGCCGAGGAGGCCGTCGGGCCGGTTCGCGTTGCGCCAGCGCGAAAGGGCGAAGACGGTGGTCTTGTAGGCGTCCTTCAGCACCGAATAGCCGCCCGCCATGTCTCCGTAGAGGGTGGCGTAGCCGACGCTCATTTCGCTCTTGTTGCCGGTGGTCAGGAGCATGTGGCCGAACTTGTTCGACAGGCCCATCAGCGTGACCATGCGGAGCCGCGCCTGGATATTCTCCTCGGCGAGATCGGGCGCGCGGCCGGCGAAGCTCTCCTTCAGCATCGCGCCGAGCGCGTCGACCGCGGGAACGATCGGGATGACGTCATGGCGGATGCCAAGCAGGGTCGCGCTTCCTTGCGCATCCTCGACGCTGGTTGAGCCGGTGTAGACCGAGGGCATCATCACGCCCCAGACCTTGTCGGCGCCAAGCGCGTCGACCGCGACCGCCGCCGACAGCGCCGAATCGATCCCGCCCGAGAGACCGAGGAGGACGCCGGGGAAGCCGTTGCGCCCAACATAGTCGCGCAGGGCAACGACCATCGCGAGGTAGACGTCCTCGGGATAGGGCGAGAGGGCGTGGACCTCGCTCGTTTCGCAGGACCAGCGGCCGTCGCCGCCCCGGCTCCAGTGGGTAAGCAGCATCTGCTCCTCCCAGTCGCGCATCTGGACGACGCGATTGCCGTCGCCGTTGAAGACCATCGAGCTGCCGTCGAAGGCGAGCTCGTCCTGGCCGCCGACCCGGTTGAGGTAGACGAGCGGCAAGCCGACGTCGCGCGACCGGCCGGAAAACAGCCGCTGGCGAAGATCGTCCTTGTCGATCTCGTAGGGGCTGCCGTTGGGGCTGAGCAGGATCTCGGCGCCGCGCTCGGCGAGGTGGCGGGACACCTCCTCGAGCCACAGGTCCTCGCAGATCGGGAAGCCGAGGCGGACACCCTTGAAGGTGAAGGGCTCGGGCAGCGGGCCGGAGGAGAAGACGCGTTTCTCGTCGAAGGTGCCGTAGTTGGGCAGCTCGCGCTTGAAGCTGACGAACAGCTCCTTCCCGCCGTCGGCAAGGATGACGGCGTTGTAGGCCTTGCCTTCGCGCAGCACGATCGAGCCGAAGACGACCGCGGGGCCGGGCTCGGCCGTCGCCGCGACGAGGCGGGCGGCGGCGGCCTCGGTCTCGCGGAGGAAGGCGGGCTTGAGCACCAGGTCCTCGGGCGGATAGCCGGTCAGCTGGAGTTCGGGCACCAGCAGGAGGTCGGCGCCGGCGGCGACACGGCGCGCGGCGAGGATCGCCTCGGCGTTGGCGGCGAGGTCGCCGACCCGCTGGTTCATCTGGGCGAGCGCGATGGTGAGTTGGTCGGTCATCTTGGTCGAAGGCTCTAGCGGCTGCCGGGCTTTCGTCCAACGCATCGCCCCGCTAGGAGGGCGGCAGCTCACGGGGGACTGGACGCCTTATGAAACTGCTCGCCGGCAACTCCAACGCGCCGCTGGCCAAGGCGATCAGCGACTATCTGGAGATCCCGATCACCAAGGCGAGCGTGCGGCGCTTCGCCGACGAGGAGATCTTCGTCGAGATCCACGAGAACGTCCGCGGCGAGGACGTCTTCCTCATCCAGTCGACCAGCTTCCCCGCCAACGACAATCTGATGGAGCTGCTGATCTGCGTCGACGCGCTGCGGCGCGCTTCGGCCAAGCGGATCACCGCGGTGGTGCCCTATTTCGGCTATGCCCGGCAGGACCGGAAGCCGGGGCCCCGGACCCCGATCTCGGCCAAGCTGGTGGCGAACCTCATCACGACCGCTGGCGCCAATCGGGTGCTGTCGGTCGATCTCCACGCCGGGCAGATCCAGGGCTTCTTCGACATCCCGACCGACAATCTGTTCGGAGCGCCGGTGATGAGCGCCGACATCCAGGCGCGCTTCGGCGACCAGCCAATCACCGTCGTCTCGCCCGACGTCGGCGGGGTGGTGCGCGCGCGGAGCCTCGCCAAGCGGCTGAACAACGCGCCGCTGGCGATCGTCGACAAGCGCCGCGAGAAAGCCGGCGAATCGGAAGTGATGAACATCATCGGCGAGGTCGAGGGGCGCTTCTGCATCCTGATCGACGATATCGTCGATTCGGCGGGGACGCTGTGCAACGCGGCCGCCGCGCTGAAGGCGCAGGGCGCGGTGGGCGTGGTCGCCTATGTCACCCACGGCGTGCTGTCGGGCGGCGCCTCGGCGCGGGTGCAGCAGAGCGAGCTGACCGAGCTGGTGGTGACCGACAGCATCTATGCCGGCGAGGCCGACCAGCCCGGCGGAAAGATCCGCCGGTTGACCATCGCGCCGCTGCTCGCCGAGGCGATCCGGCGGATCGCCGACGAATCCTCGGTCTCGAGCCTGTTCGACTAGTCCTAGGGGCGCGCGGCGACCGGCGCCGCGCCGCTTGCCGTCAGCGCGCCCGCGGAGGCAAGCCGCGGGCGACCATGGATCCACGACCGGCCCGCGCCGAAGCTGGCCACGGGCTCGAACCCGGCCCGGCGATCGGCCGCCACGGGCAGATCGCCCTGTTCCTCCAGAAGCCACCAGCGACCGTCGGCGCGAGCGGCGAGCATGACATAGTCGCCGCGCACCTGGTCGCGGCCCATCATGAGGTAATAGTCGCTGCGGGGATAACCGAGCGCCCGCAGCGCCTGATATTTGAGGATGGCGCGATCATCGTCGTCGCCGAAGCCGCTGGCGAGCGTCTCCGCCGCACTCGCCCAATAGATACGCGCATTGTACTGCGTCCCGTCCGAGCGCCAGCCGATGCGGCGATCGACCTGGGCCTGGACGAATTGAAGCTGCGCCAAGCGCCCGAGCGCTCTCGCGGGGGCGACGAGGGACTGGAGCGCGGCGCAGGGACGCGCGTCGCTTGCCACCTTCTGCCACTTGTCGCCCCAGCGGCCCGAAGGTCCGGGGAGGGCGACCGTTCCGAACAAGTGCGGACGGACCTGGGCGGTGACAGTGATGCTGTCGGCCTGCTGGGCCGGCGCGGTCGTTGAAAAGGTGACGAGGAGGAGGGCGGCACATGCCGCCAGTCGGGCCGCCGCAGCGGCGCGAGGTCGATCCGTCGTCCCCATCTTCCCTCCTGTTGCAAGCCCCCGGCAATCGTTCCGGGAGCATCATGAACAGAAAGGCTTTTGCGAAGTATATGGTTAATGGACTGTAGCGGATTGACGTCGAAACGGTTCTTTTCAGCGCCGAAACGATGGCGTGAGGTCAAATGGAATCGTCGGTTAAGGGTCTTCAGGGCGGCAAGCTCCTCCTTAGCCGCCCTGAAGTGCCACTCCGATCTGCATCAGGCCTGCTGCGGCGCGAGCACGCCAGCGGCGAGGTAGAGGATGATCGCGACCGGTCCGGTGATCAGCGCGGCGAGGATGAAGCCGAGGCGGATCAGCAGCGGGTCGGCATCGGTCATGTCGGCGACCCCGGCGGCGACGCCCATCAGCTTGCCGTCGGTCTTGTTGAGCGTGAAGCGGTTCATGGCTGTCCTATCCTGTTCAGGCGATCTGCAGCGGGCCGACGGCGGCGCTGACGAACAGCATGGCGGCGACGAAGGCACCGGCCATCGAGGCGGCGATCTGGCGGATGTCGTAACTACTGGTCATTGGTCTTCTCCCTGTCTGCCGGTCGGTGGACCGGTTATGCCAAGGTCAATGCAGAGCCCGTGCCAATTTGCGTTTTCGCTGATCCGTCAGCCACTTGACGTCAACGAGCGACCGACCGGCGGGATCGAACGGCGAGCGGATTGGGATTCTGCGCCAGCTGTTGGGCCGGCCGGCGAACTTCCTCAACGGGCCGTTAACCAAGCCGGAAAGCAAAGCGGCAATGAGTCAGGGTTAACTGTGTCCTTACCGCATTCGTCGGCCTTCTCGCCGCCGAAGCTTGGTGTGGGGACTTTGAAAATATGAAGAAGCTGATCATTGCAGCGGCCGCGCTGGCCGCAGTCACTGCCGCGACCCCGGCTGCGGCCCAGGCCACCAGCTCGACTCCTCGGGCGACCGCCAATGCGCGCCTGATCAAGCCGCTGACGCTGACCGCGCTGCGCAATCTCGACTTCGGGACCATCGTCATCGGCTCGGCGAGCGTTGCCGACGTCGTCAGCATCAACGCCGCCGGCGTGGTGAGCTGCGGCTCGTCGGGCAACCTCAGCTGCTCGGGCAGCCCGACTTCGGCCGGCTACCGGATCACCGGCACGCAGGGCCAGGTCGTGGTCGTCTCCTCGGCCTCGCCGTCCTACACGCTGACCGGCAGCAACGGCGGCACCCTGGCGTTCACGCCGGTCCTCCCGGCCAACATCACGCTTGGCAACTCGGGTGCGCCGGGTAACGACTTCAGCGTCGGCGGCTCAATCGCGCTTGCGGCCAACCAGCAGGACGGCCTCTACAGCGGCCAGATCGATATTCAGGTCGCCTATCAATAAGAATCGCCGGCTCCGGCTGGTGACCAGAGGAGGGCGGTCCCTTTCGGGGCCGCCCTTTTTCGTGTGCGTGGACGGCGATGCCGGAGACGGTGAAAAGCTGCCTGGCCTGCCGTGGTTAGTTCTTCGTCAACCATCTTGGGTCAGAAACTCCCGGATTGGTGCAATTAACCGCACCGTCTTGGGAGCCCGAACGATCATGACGACCTTCACCCGCCTTGCCCTCCGTGCCGCGCTCGTCGCTCCGCTGATCGCACTGGCGCCGGGCGCTCAGGCCGGGGTCGGCGATCTGCTGGTCGCCCCGACAAGGATCATCCTCGACGGGGGTCGCGGAACCGAGATCATCCTCAACAACATCGGCGAGGAGACCGCCACCTACCGGATCTCCGTCGAACTGCGGCGGATGCGGGCCGACGGCAGCTTCGAGGATGTGACCGCGCCGAGTGCAAACGAGATCGCGGCGCGCGACATGATCGTCTACGCGCCCCGCCGCGTCACCCTTCCGCCGCGCCAGCCGCAGACCATCCGGATCGCCGCCCGCGCGCCTGCCGGTCTCGCCGATGGCGAATATCGCGTGCACCTGCTGTTCCGCGCGGTTCCGCCGCCGCAGGCACCGGTCGCGACCCCGGCCGACTTCAAGGGAATCGGCTTCGCGCTGACCCCCGTCTATGGCGTGACCATCCCGGTCATCGTCCGGCTCGGCAATCTCTCGGCCAAGGCCGGGATCGCCAACGTCGGCAAGACCCAGGTCGATGGAAAGCCCGCGATCGGGCTCGAACTCAGCCGCAGCGGCTCGCGCTCGACCTTCGGCGAGGTGCGGATCGTCAAGGCCGGGATGACCGAACCGCTCGCGGCGCAGAAGGGGATCGCGGTCTACACCGAGCTCGACAAGCGCAGCGTGGCGGTGCCGATCGATGCCAAGTTCGTCGCTCAGGCGACCGGGCCGGTGACGGTGCAATATCTCGAAACGGTCGATGGCGTCACGACCAAGCTCGCCGAGACCAGCACGGTGTTGCGCTAGGCCAGGGGGGCTCGGGGGAGCGGCTTCAAGATGCGGCGCCTGCTGGTGCTCGCGGCGGCGGTGTCGAGTTTCGGCGCCACCGCTTCGGCGCCCGAAGTGCGCGTGCCGTGGAACGCCGACCCCGACAGCCAGTATCTGCTCGACGTCCAGATTCGCCAGAAGATCCTCGGTGAGGGGGTCCGCGCCTACCCGGTTCCGGGTGGAAGCTGCGTCATCCTTGGCGACCTCGCCATCGCCCTAGACCTGCCGATCAAGATCGACCTCAAGGCACGGGTCGCCGAGGGCTGGGCGTTCAAGGAGGAAAACCGACTTCGCATTGACCGGGCGACGGCGACCGTCACCTATGGCAAGCGCAGCGAACGGCTGACCGAGAGCGTCGTTCGCGACGCACCCGACGGCTGGTGCGTCGAGACTGCGGCGCTGTCGCGCTGGCTCGGCCTGACGATGAGCGCTCGGACCGAAGCCTCGGTGCTGCTGCTCGAGCATGAAGAGAAACTTCCTGTCGAACGGGCGATCGAGCGCCGCGAACGTGCAGCGCAGCTGCATCGCGCCAGCCTCGACCTCAGCGGCCTCCCGAAGGTTCGGCTGCCCTACCGCATGTGGCGCAGCCCCAGCGTTGACGTCATGATGGACGCCGGAGTCACCTATTCGGCGGCGACCGGGACCCGGATCGATCACCGAGCTAGCATCATCGCCGCGGGCGAGGCGCTCCAGATGAGCTACGAGGCCCGGGTCGGGACCGACCGGCGCGGCCTTCCCACCAACGTCCGGCTGCGCGCCTATCGTTCGGATCCCGAGGCCGGCCTGCTGGGACCGCTCAAGGCGACCCATGTCGCGTTCGGCGACGTCGAGGGGCTGAGTTCGCCCTCGGTCGGCGCCTCGGGCAGCGGGCGCGGCGCGGTGGTCACCAACCGCCCTTTGCTCCAGGCCGTCGCCTTCGACCGGACGCAGTTCAGCGGCGAACTTTCCGCGGGGTGGGACGCCGAGCTCTATCGCAACGGCGAGCTGGTCGCCTTCGCCCCGGCCGGTTCGGACCAGCGCTACCGCTTCGACGAGGTCGCGCTTCAATATGGTGAGAATCGATTCGAGATCCTCAGCTATGGTCCGCAGGGCCAGGTGCGAAGCCGGATCGAGACCGTCACCGTCGGACCGCAGGCGGTTCCGCCGGGCGAGAGCTGGTACTGGGCCGGCGTGGTCGATCCCGGACGCGACCTCCTCGATTTCCGCCGCGAGCGCGGACCGCCCTCGAACGAGCGCGGACTTCGCGCCGCGGCTTCGTTCGAGCATGGCATCGACCAGCGCACCTCCGTGGCGGCGCTGGTCCAGACGCTGGTCGTCGACGACCAACGCGTGACCTATGTCGAGGGAGCGGTACGGCGCTCAATCGGACCGGCGGTAGCCGAAGTGGCGCTCGCCCGCGACGACACGGGCGGGTTGGCACTGCGCGGGCAGGTCCTCGCCCGGGTCGGCGCGGCGAGCCTGTCCTGGTCGAGCTTCCTCAGCCGGGGCTTTGCCGCGCGCCCCGAAGGGTCGGCCGCCACCGCCGAGCATCGGCTGAGCGTCGACGTTCCGCTGAAACTCTCCGGCGACAGAGTGATTCCGCTGCACGGCGACGTGCGGATGAGCGAGCGGCGTGGCGGCGGGCGCACGATCGAGGCCAACGCCCGGACCAGCGTCACCATCAGCCGCTTCAATCTCGCCGCGCTCGGGCGCTGGCGCCAGACGCGAGCCGGCGAGGGCTTCGCTCCGACCGACGAACTCGAGGCGGGGCTGATCGGGAGCGGGCGGATCGGCCGGGTCCGCGTGCGCGGGACGACAGAATGGCAGATTTCGCCCGAAAGCCGGCTCAAGCGCGCCGAACTGTCCGGCTACTGGAGCCGCGGCGGCAACGCCGATTGGGAAGGCGCGCTCGCCTACGAAAGCATCGACCGGCGGGTTCGCGGCCGGCTGACCCATGTCCGCCGCTTCGACAGCCTGGCGATCGCCGGCACCCTCGAGGCGGCGAGCGACGGATCGGTCGCGGCGGGTCTCAACCTCACCTTCTCGCTCGATCGCGGGCGCGAGGGCTGGCGCTTCAGCCGCCAGTCACTCGCCGGGGCGGGCAGCGTGCGGGCGCAGGTCTTCCGCGACCGCAACGGCAACGGACTCCGCGACGGCGACGAGAAGGTCGAGCAGGGCGCGTTCATCACCGCGGGGCTGAGGCCGGGCGACCGGCCGACGGGCAAGGACGGCTGGGCGTCGGTCGCCGGGCTCGACAATTACCGGGCGGTCGCGATCGGGGTCGACACGGGCTCGCTGAGCGATCCCAACCTGGTGCCGGCAAAGCCCGCGCAGATGGTCGTGCCGCGGCCCGGCGTCTCGGCCGAGGTGCTGATCCCGCTGGTCGGTGGCGGCGCCGTCGAGGGAACTCTGCTCAAGGACGGCGGCGGCGCCTTCCAGGGACTGAACCTGGAGCTTGTCGACGCGGGCGGCCGGGTGGTCGCCAGCGCGACCTCGGACTATGACGGCTACTTCCTGTTCGAGCGCGTCGCCGCAGGACGTTACACGTTGCGGCTGACCGAGATGAGCCGGGTCGCGGCCAAGGCACGGACCGCCGAGGTCAAGGCCGAGGTGGTGCTGAAGGAAGAGCAGGCGGTGCTTCGCCTCGGCTCGTTGACGGTGCAGGCGACCGCCGCGATCGCCGTTAACCAAGAAGTCGTGCCAGACGACTTGCCGAAGATGAGCGCGCTTGTCCCCGAAGGGAAGGCTGATCCATCCTGAAGGTGGTGCGGTCGAGAAGACTCGAACTTCCACGGCCTTTCGGCCACAGCGACCTCAACGCTGCGCGTCTACCAATTCCGCCACGACCGCATTTCCTCGGCCTCCCTGAAGCGGGAGGCCCGTGGTAGGCGCGTGCCTCTAGCAGCGGGATTTCGGCAGCGCAACCACGCATGAACAGTCCCGTTTCGGAGCAAAGGTAAACAGCCCGTTTACCTTTTGCGGGCTCATGCGTAGCCCTGTTGTCCGATGCTGGTTGCCGCTGCCTCGATGGCGCTTGCCGCCTCCTCTCCCGCCGCTCCGGTACCGGTGCGCGCGAGCGTGGACGTGCTGGTGCGGATCGTGGCCGCCGTCGAAGTCCGGAACGGCCGAGCGAGCGAGCGGCATCAGCGCCGCAGGGGCAAGGCCCCCGACGGCTCGGCGCTCACGCTGATCGAATTCGAGTAGCTCAGGCGCCCGCGGGCCCGCTCGCGGTCCGGCGCTCGCAGCGCGGCTGCGGCTGGTCGGGATCACCGAAGTAGAGGTCGAGGCACTCGGCCTCGAGCGGGATGTCGAGCTGCGCGCTGTTGAAGCTGGCGCGGCCGCCGGGCGTCAGGCGCGTGGCGGGCGGCGGGATGGTCCAGCGATAGACGACCTTCTGATCGACGTTGCGAAGCTGCGCGTTGAGCGGCGGTACCTGCTGGACCTCCTCGGTCGGGTTGATGACGAGGCCGCTGACTTCGAGCAGCTGATTGTTGCTCGCCAGCTCCTGCCGGCTCTGCTGCTTGAGCTGGATGAGGAGGGGCGAACTGCCGGCAGCCTCGGCGAGGCCGATGCTGCGCTTGAGGTCGGTCGGGGCCAGGAAGAAGATGGCGGCGGCGATGGCGGCAATCGCCACCAGCACGATCAGCACCACCAGCGGCCAGCGGCGACGCGGCTCGGGATCCTCGTCGCCGACCGCGAACGGGCTGTAGAGATCGTCGGCCTGTGCCCGCGAGGCGCGCAGCGGATGACTGCTGCGCTCTTCGGGGACGACTTCCTCGGGATAGGGCTCGGACGCGGCGGCGGCCTCGGCCGGCATCGTCTGCACCTCGTCCTTCGGTGCTTCGGCGAAGGCTGGAGCGGGCTCGGGCTCGGGCTCGGGCTGCGGCTCGACCCATTCGCTCGCCTGGGGACGGTAATCCTGCTCGGGGAGGGTCTGGCCGTCACTCTCGGTCACGGCGGACCATGCGGCCATGGCGGAAGGCGCTTCGTCTCCGGGTTCTCCGGCAAGCGGCGAGCCGCTCTGCTCTCCGAGCGGAGGACTTTGAAGGGGCTCGGCGCCGAGATCGTCATGCCCCTGCTCGGGAAGCTGCTGCTCGGGCTCGCCGGCGCCGTCCTCGGGATCCTGGTGCCAGCTATGCTTGCATTGGGCGCAGCGCACCGTTCGGCCGCCGACGGGAATGGCTCCGTCCTTGACGACGTAACGGGTTCCGCAGGACGGGCAGGTGAGGATCATTTGGGCCGCTTTCCTTGGGTGTCACGTCAACAAAGACGTGCGTAACCTTTTCGTGAATCCATTGGCAAGGCATAGAGCAGCCTGGGCACGGACAAAGGGGCGGGACGACACTGTCGGCACTGGTCGAATTCGATGGGGTGGGGCTTCGCTACGGGACGGAGGCCGAGGTTCTTCAGGGCCTCGACTTCCGGCTGGAGCGTGGCGGCTTCTATTTCCTGACCGGCCCCTCGGGCGCGGGCAAGACGTCGCTGCTCAAGCTTCTCTATCTCGCCCAGCGCCCCACCCGAGGCCGGATCCGGCTCTTCGGCGAGGAGCTGGCCGATGCCCCGCGCGAGGCGCTTCCGGCGTTCCGGCGGCGGATCGGAGTGGTCTTCCAGGACTTCCGGCTGGTCCGCCACCTGAGCGCCTTCGACAATATCGCGCTCCCGCTTCGCCTGGCGGGTGAGGACGATCGGACGATCGAAGGGCCGGTGCGCGAGATGCTGGCATGGGTCGGGCTTGCCGACCGGGCGAGCGCGCGGCCCCCGACCCTCTCGGGCGGAGAGCAGCAGCGTGTGGCGATCGCGCGTGCGGTTATTGCCCAGCCCGAGCTGCTGGTCGCCGACGAACCAACCGGCAACGTCGATGCCGCCATGGCCAATCGGCTGATCAGTCTGTTCGAGGCGCTCAACCGGCTCGGCACGACGGTGGTGGTCGCGACCCACGACCTATCGCTGATCGCCTCGGTGTCGGGCGCGCGGATGATGCGGCTCGAAGGCGGGCTGTTGTCCGATCCGACCGGCGAGCTCCGCCACCCTCCGACGCGGGGGTATAGGGCATGATGGCCTGGCTGTTCCCGACGCCAGCATTGCGCCGGCTCCTGCCCGACCAGCGACGGCGTCCCGCGCCGTGGATCGTCGGGCTGATGACCTTCGTCAGCCTGATCGTCGGCGCGGCGGGGTTGAGCGTGCTCGGCGCGGTCGACGACCTTCAGACCTCCTCGGCCGGGCGCTGGTCGCTCCAGGTAGCGGGGGGCAAGGCCGACGCCGCCCGGGCTCGACAGATCCTCGCGGCCGCACCCGAGGTGTCAGCCGTCGCCCCGGTGCCCGAGGCCGAGGTGCGGGCGACGCTGCGCAGCTGGCTTGGCCCGGCGGCGGACACGATGGACCTGCCGCTACCCGCGCTTGCCGACGTCAGCCTGCGCGAGGGTGCGAAAGGCGAGGCGCTGGCGCTGCGGCTGCAGTCGGCGGTGCCCTCGGCCCGACTGACGCCCTACGCGCAGGAACTTGGCCCCCTGCTCGGAAGCCTGCGCGGGCTGAGCCTGCTGGTTCTCGGCCTGCTGGTGGTGCTCGCCGTGGCGCTTGCCGCGGCCGTGACCCTGTCGGCACGCGCCACGCTCGAATCCAACCGGGCCACGCTCGACGTGTTTCACGGCATCGGCGCGACGGAGGCGCAATTGCTCGGGCTGGTGCAGCGGCGGATCGCGCTCGACGCCCTTGCCGGTGGAGTCGCGGGCGGGGTTGCGGCGGCGCTGGTGCTGGCACTGGCCCTCGTTCCGGCGCGCAGCTTCCTCGGGCAGATCGGGCCGGGCGGCCTCTTGTCGGCTCGCGACCTGCTGATCCTCGCCCTGCTCCCAGTGATCCAGGCGCTGTTCGCGACGCTGGTTGCCAGACGGGCCCTTCGGCAGGCATTGGCGCAGAGCCTATGATCGTCCGCCTCTCCGCCCTCGGGCTGCTGCTCTATGTCCTTGGCTTCGCGCTTTTCGCAGTGTCGCTGGCGACCCCCGCGGGGGCCGGCAAGACCGACGCGGTGGTGGTCCTGACCGGCGGCAAGGGGCGGATCGAGCGCGGCATCGAACTGATGCGCGACAAGGAGGCCAAACGGATGCTGATCTCGGGCGCGGACCCGAGCGTCACGCGCGGCGACCTCGCCCGGCGCCTCGGCCCCAAGTCGCGGCCGATCCTGCGCTGCTGCGTCGATCTCGGGTCGGAATCGGTCGACACGCGGAGCAATGCCGAGGAGACGCGGCGCTGGATGGAGCAGCAGGGCTATTCGTCGCTCCGGCTGGTGACGAGCGACTGGCACATGCGCCGCGCTTCCTACGAATTCCACCAGGACCTGCCCGAGGCGACGATCATCGAGGATGCGGTGGCGACCCGTCCTAGCCTGTTCATGCTGTTCGCAGAGTATAACAAGTATCTGCTGCGCCGGGCGGCGCTGTGGCTCGATATCTAAGGACGGATCCTTGCTCTCGGTTGTGCGCAGCGCGCTCTATTTCCTCATCTTCTACCCCGGCACGGTCTTCTACTGCATCGCCGCGCTGATCGCCGCCCGCTTCGGCGAGGGACCGATCCGGCGGGTGATCCACGGCTGGGCAAGCTTCCACCATCTGCTGGTGACGAAGCTCCTCGGGATCCGCTTCGAGCTCGAGGGGACGATCCCCGCCGGGCCGGTACTGATCGCGGTCAAGCACCAGGCGATGGTCGAGACGATCGAGGTGTTGCTGCTGGTCGACACGCCGGTGGTGGTGATGAAGCAGCAATATGTGAACACTCCGCTGCTCGGCGCGACGATGAAGAGCTTCGGGGTAATCGGTGTCGACCGCGAGGCCGGGGCGAGCGCTCTCAGGGCAATGATGCAGCGCGGCAAGCAGGCGATCGCCGAGGGGCGGCCGGTGGTGATCTTCCCCGAGGGCACGCGTGTGCCCGTCGGCGAGACTCCCGAGCTCCGGCCGGGCTTCGCCGGCCTCTACCGGGCACTCGGCCTGCCGGTGGTCCCGCTGGCGCATGACAGCGGTCGCATCTGGCCCAAGGGCCTCGTCAAGCGGCCGGGGGTCATCCGCCTCAAGGTCGGCGAGACGATCCCCGCCGGGCTCAAGCGCGGCGAGATCGAGGAACGGGTTCACCGCGCGATCAACGCGCTGGAACGCTAGGTCCGGAGCCGCGCCCCGACCTTCGCCGCGGCCGCCACGATCCTGTTTGACAGAGCGGTGAGGTCGGCCTCGGTCAGCGTCTTCTCGTTCGGCTGCAGCGTGACCTCGAGCGCGAGGCTGAGATCGCCCTCCGCCGGCTGGTAGCGATCGAACAGGCGGACGTCGGCGATCAGCGCCTTGTCGGCGCCGCGCACCGCCCGGACGAGGTCGCCCGCGGCAAGCGCCTCGGGAACGACGAAGGCGAAGTCGCGGGTGACCGGCTGGAGCGTGGGAGGCGCGAAGGCGACGCGCGCCCGGCCCTTGTTCCGCGCTGCGGGAATGGCGTCGAGGAACAGCTCGGCGACCTGGGTTGCGGGCGGCAGGTCGAAAGCCTTGGCGAGGGTCGGGTGGAGCTCTCCGAAGCGGGCAAGCTCCGCCTTGCCGAGGCGCAGCGTGGCCGAGCGCCCGGGATGGAAGGACGCGCCCGCCCCGGCACCCAATTGGAGATTGGCGGTAGGGGCACCACCCTCGGCAAGCAGGGCGAGCACTTCCGCCTTGACGTCATAGGGCGAGAAGGCGCGGGCCTTGCCGCTCTGCCAGTCACGCGGCGCCGCGTCGCCGGTCAGCAGCAGCGCGAGCGTCGGGCGCTCGGCGTCGACGAGGTAGCGCCGGCCAAGCTCGAACAGGCGGATCGAGCCGACCCCGCGGGCAAGGTTGCGCGCCGCGGCGCGGGCAAGACCCGGCAGGAGCGAGGGGCGCATGACCTTCATCTCCTCGCTGATCGGGTTGGCGAGAACACGGGCGCCGCCACCGAAGGCGTCGGCATCGGCCTCGGAGATGAAGCTCCAGGTCACCGCCTCGTGCGCGCCACGGGCGGCGGCAAGTCGGCGGAGCCGGCGCTCGAGCCGCTGCGCAGGGAGCGCCACCGCATGGGCGACGCCGGGCTCGCGCGGAAGCGGGTCAGAGGGAAGGCGGTCGAGGCCGACGACCCGCGCGACCTCCTCGACGAGGTCGGCCTCGCCGTCAATATCGGGGCGCCAGCCGGGAACGATCCACGACTGACCGCCCGCGGCCTTGAAGCCGAGCCGCTCGAGGATGGCGGCCTGCTCGCCGGGGGCGACATACATTCCCGACAGAGCGGCGACGCGCTCGGGGCGGAGGGTGACCTGGCGCGGCTCGATGACCTCGCTCCAGCCAGGCGTGGTGGCGAGGGTCACCGACGACGCCTCGCCGCCGCAAAGCTGCTGGATCATCGCGGTCGCGGCATCGATCGAGGCATCGAGTTCGTGCGGGTCGACCCCGCGCTCGAAGCGGGCACGGGCGTCGGTGTGGACCTGGTGGCGCTGGCCGGTGCGGGCGATCGCGACCGGGTCGAACCAGGCGCATTCGAGCAGCACGTCGGTGGTGCCTTCGGTGACCCCGCTCGAGCTTCCGCCGACCACCCCGCCGAGGCCGAGAAGCCCGCTGTCGTCGGCGATCACGCAGTCGTCCGGGACGACTTCGTAGGAGCGGTCGTTGAGCGCGTCGAAACGCTCGCCCTCGCGGCCATGACGAACGGTGATGCCACCCTTGAGCAGCGCGGCGTCATAGACGTGGAGCGGCCGCGCGCGGTCGATCGAGAAGAAGTTGGTGACGTCGACCAGCGCCGAGATCGGGCGCAGGCCGACCGCGCGGAGCCGCTTCTGCAGCCAATCGGGCGAGGGGCCGTTGCGCACGCCGCGGACGAGCCGGCCGGCGAAGGCGGCGCAGCCGCTGCCGTCCTCGATCGCGATCGGCACCGGATTGTCGAAGCCCGCCGCGATGCCGGTCGACGGCAGCGGCCTCAGCGTCCCGATCCCGGCGGCGGCGAGGTCGCGGGCGATCCCGCGCACCCCGAAGCAGTCGGGACGGTTGGGGGTGACGGCGATGTCGAACAAGGGATCGGCAAGCCCGGCATAGTCGGCGAAGCGCTCGCCGACCGGGGCGTCGGCGGGAAGCTCGATGATCCCGTCATGACCCTCGCCCAGCTCGAGCTCGCGCTCGGAGCACATCATGCCGTTCGATTCGACGCCGCGGATGGCGGCGACCTTGAGGCTGAAGCTCGAGCCGGGGACGTAGGCGCCCGGAGGCCCGAACACGCCCTTCATGCCCGCGCGGGCATTGGGCGCACCGCAGACCACCTGGAGCGGGCCGTTGCCGGCATTGACCTGAAGCACCTGCAATTTGTCGGCCTGCGGGTGGCGCTCGGCGGTCAGCACCTCGGCGACCACGAAGGGCGCCAGCTTCTCGGCCGGATCGTCGACGCTTTCGACCTCCAGCCCGAGGCTGGTCAGCTTGTCGGCGATCTGCTCGACCGAGGCGTCGGTTTCGAGATGCTCGCGCAGCCAGGACAGGGTGAACTTCATGCGCCCACTCCCGCGCTCAAGGTGGGTACGGAGAGCGCGCCGAAGCCGTAGTGGCGGAGCCAGCGAAGGTCGCCGTCGAAGAATTGGCGAAGGTCGTTCATGCCGTATTTGAGCATCGCCAGCCGGTCGATCCCGGTGCCGAAGGCGAAGCCCTGCCACTCGTCGGGATCGAGCCCGGCGGCGGCGATGACCCGCGGGTGGACCATCCCCGAGCCGAGCACTTCCATCCAGCCTTCGGATCCGCCGACCACGCGGCGGCCGTTTTCCATCGACCAGCCGACATCGACCTCGGCCGAGGGCTCGGTGAAGGGGAAGTAGGAGGGACGCAGCCGGATCGCGATGTCGTCACGCTCGAAGAAGGCCTTGAGGAAGGTCTCGAGCGTCCACTTGAGATTGGCCATCGTGATCCCGCGGTCGATCACCAGCCCCTCGATCTGGTGGAACATCGGGGTGTGGGTCGCGTCGCTGTCCGAGCGGTAGACCCGTCCCGGCGCGATGATCCGCAGCGGCGCGCCATGCTGCTGCATCGCGCGGATCTGGACCGGCGAGGTGTGGGTGCGCAGGACGTTGGTCTCGCCTTCCTTCTCGGGCGCAAGATAGAAGGTGTCGTGCATCGCCCGCGCCGGATGCGTCTCGGGCATGTTGAGCGCGGTGAAATTGTACCAGTCGCTCTCGATTTCGGGACCCTCGGCGACCGCGAAGCCGAGGTCGGCGAAGATCTCGGCGAGCTCGTCCATCACCTGGCTGACCGGGTGGATCGAGCCGACCGGCATGTCGGCCGCGGGAAGCGAGAGGTCGAGCCGCTCGGTGGCGAGCTTGCGCTCGAGCTCGGCACTCTCCAACGCGGCCTTGCGGGCTTCGATCGCCGCGGCAACTTCGGCGCGCTGGCTCTGGATCTCGGGCCCACGCTGCTGCCGCTCGTCTGGCGTCATGCCGCCGAGGGTCTTGAGAAGCGCGGTCACCCAGCCGTTCTTGCCGAGCGCGGAAACCCGCTCCGCGTCGAGAGCGGCAAGGTCGGTCACGGCGGCGATGCGGTCGAGGGTCGCTTGAAGGTCGGACATGGCGGCGGCGTGTAGCGGCTGGCCGCTTTTGCGTCACCCCTGCGGCTCAGGCGACGAAGGGGTAGGGCGAGATCGACTTGCGATGTTCGTGGACGGCGAGCTTGTGGCCGGCCGGCGGGGTCGCGCGATAGGCGCAGTCGAGCCGCGGGCAGATCGAGCAGGCGGGCCCGACCGGGGTCACCGGCGCGCGCTCGAGGTCGATCCCTTCGGCGCAGTGGAGGCGATGGGCGTGAGCGATGTCGCAGCCGATGCCGATCGCCAGCAGCCCGCCCGACAGCTCAGTCTTGATCGGCCGCTCGATCGTCCGGGCGACGGTGAAGTAGCGGTGGCCGTCCGGGGTCTCGATCAACTGGGTGACTACCTGGCCGGCGGCCTGGAAGGCGGCATGGAGGTTCCACCGCGGGCAGGTCCCGCCGAAACGCGAAAAGGGGAAGCGCTCCCCGGCATAGCGCTTGGAGACATTTCCGGCCGGGTCGATCCGAAGCATGAAGAAGGGAATGCCCCGGGCGCCCTGACGGCCGAGGGTGGTGAAGCGGTGCGACACCTGCTCGACGTTGGCACCGAACTCGGCGCACAACCGGTCGATCGACCAGCGATAGCGCTCGGCAGCGGCGAGGAAGGTGCCGTAGGGCATCATGATCGCCCCCGCCGCATAGTTGGCGAGGCTCATGTGGAGCAGGTGGCGGGTGCCGCTGTCGGGCGGCCGCGCGGCTTCGAGCAGCCGGGCGATGATCGGGTGAAATTCGAGCAGCGAGAGCTGATAGGCGATTCCGAAGGTCTTGTTCTCGGGCCGGAGCAGCGAGGACAGCTGAAGCAGCCGGCGCTGCGGGTCGTAGGCCTGGCTTGCGCCCTGCAGCTCTTCGGGTCCGACCACCCGGACCTCGACCCCATAGGCTTCCTTGAGGCGCCGACGCAGCGGCTCGGCCACCGACAGCGGGTCGCCGAGCGCGCCGCCAAGCGTTTCCGCGCCTTCCTCGAGGTCGGGAAAGTGGTTGCGGCACGACTGGATGTAATCGCGGACCCAGGTCTCGGGCGTTATCAGCGCGCGTTCGGCGCCTTCCGCCCCGTCGATCCCGGCGGGCGTGCGGCGCAACTCTCGAAGCGCGGTGTAGAGCCTGGTGACGCCTTCGGCGACGGCCGGGCTGTTGTCGGCCAGCTCGACGATCTCCTGCCGGCTGATCTGCAGGTCGCCGAACATTCCGTCGGAGAAGACCTCGGACAATTGTTCGGCCGATCCCTGCTCGCCGCCCTCGGCGGCGAACTGGCGGATGTCGAGCTCGAACGCCTGCGCGAGGCGGAGCAGGACTCCGGCGGTGACCGGCCGCTGGTTGCGTTCCAGATGGTTGAGATAGCTCGGAGAAATGCCGAGCAGCCCGGCCATGGCGGTCTGCTGAAGCCCGCGGTCGCGGCGCAGTCGCTTGAGCCGGGCACCAAGGAACAGCTTTGTCTTCATGGCTGGAAATTGTCGCCGTCGCGACAGAAACACAAGTCACAACTTGACTGCTCCGCCTCTTTCGCCGGTGCCATCCCGCTCCTCGGCTGTTTTGGGGGCAGCAAGGAAGGCCGGCGACCCCGGTCTCCCGCCTCATATGGGAGCAGGACATGGGACAGCGCTATTGGGTGATCGGCGGCGAGTATCGCGATTGCGCCTTCGCCGAAATCGAGCCGGGCACGGAGCGGATCAGCGGTCCCTTCGGGGATGAGCTCAAGGCACGGATGGAATGGCAGCGGCTGACCTTCCGCGATCATTGCGGCGCGACCGAACGCTTCACGATCGCGATCGAGCCGAGCGCCATTCGCGTCTGACAACTTTTTCCAAAATCACCAAGAAGGAAGCCCAAGCCTTGTCCTACCAGTCACAGATTTCCACGGCCGCGCAGCTGATTGCCGGAATCGGCGACCCCTGGCGCGGGATCGACGCGGAAGCGGTGGCCCGGATGCGGCTCCAGAATCGCTTCCAGTGCGGGCTCGACATCGCCCGCTACACCGCCGGCATCATGCGCCAGGACATGGCCGCCTATGACTCCGACCCGGCCGCCTACACCCAGTCGCTCGGCTGCTGGCACGGCTTCATCGCCCAGCAGAAGATGATCGCGGTGAAGAAGCATTTCGGCACCACCAAGGGCCGTTACCTCTATCTGTCCGGGTGGATGATCGCCGCGCTGCGCAGTGAATTCGGCCCGCTTCCCGACCAGTCGATGCACGAGAAGACCAGCGTTCCCGCGCTGATCGAGGAGATCTACACCTTCCTCCGCCAGGCCGACTCGCGCGAGCTGAGCCTGCTCTTCCGCGACCTCGACAAGGCGCGCGAGGGCGGCAACGAGGTCGAGGAGAAGCGGCTGCTCAACGCGATCGAGAACCACGAAACCCATGTCGTGCCGATCATCGCCGACATCGACGCGGGCTTCGGCAACGCCGAGGCGACCTACCTTCTCGCCAAGAAGATGATCGAGGCGGGTGCCTGCGCGCTGCAGATCGAGAACCAGGTCTCCGACGAGAAGCAGTGCGGGCACCAGGACGGCAAGGTCACCGTCCCGCACGAGGACTTCCTCGCCAAGATCCGCGCCTGCCGCTACGCCTTCCTCGAGCTCGGGGTCGACGACGGGATCATCGTCGCGCGGACCGACAGCCTCGGCGCGGGCCTGACCAAGCAGATCGCCTTCAGCCGCGAGCCCGGCGACCTCGGGGACCAGTATAACGGCTTTCTCGACTGCGAGGAGATCGAGGATGTCGGCCAAGCCAATGGCGATGTCATCATCAATCGCGGGGGCAAGCTGCTCCGGCCAAGGCGGCTGCCGTCCAACCTCTACCAGTTCCGCCCCGGCACCGGCGAGGACCGCTGCGTCCTCGACTGCATCACCTCGCTCGAGAATGGCGCCGACCTCATCTGGATCGAGACCGAGAAGCCGCACATCGAACAGATCGCGGGCATGGTCGACCGCATCCGCGAAAAGGTGCCCACCGCCAAGCTCGCCTACAACAATAGCCCGTCGTTCAACTGGACGCTGAACTTCCGCCAGCAGGTCTATGACGCCTGGGCCGCCGATGGCCGCGACGTCGGCGCCTACGACCGCGCAAGGCTGATGAGCGCCGACTATGATTCGACCGAGCTCGGGATCGAGGCGGACGAGCGGATCCGCACCTTCCAGCGCGACGCGGCGAAGCGGGCGGGCATCTTCCACCACCTCATCACGCTTCCGACCTATCACACGGCGGCGCTGTCGACCGACAATCTCGCGCGTGAGTATTTCGGCGAGGCGGGGATGCTCGGCTACGTCAGGAACGTGCAGCGCGAGGAGATTCGCCAGGGCATCGCCTGCGTGAAGCACCAGAACATGTCGGGCAGCGACATCGGCGACGACCACAAGGAATATTTCGCCGGCGAGGCGGCCTTGAAGGCGGGCGGCGCGCACAACACGATGAACCAGTTCGCGGCCTGAGCCTCCGACACTCGGCACGATGGCGGTCCGGAAGACGATTTCGGGCCGCCACCTTCGCCGCTCAACAGGGAAGACCGCGCCACCATGGATGCCCCCACCGCCCCCGTCGGCGTTTCCGTCGACCCCGTCCTCGCTGCCTTCGTCGAGGAGGAAGTGCTTCCGGGTCTCGGCCTTGACCGCGCCGACTTCTGGCGTGGCACCGACCGGATCTTCGCCGAGTTCGCGCCGCGCAACCGGGCGCTGCTCGCCACACGCGACGCGCTCCAGGAGCAGATCGACGACTGGCACCAGCAACGCCGCGGCAAGCCGGTCGATGCGGATGGATATCGGACCTTTCTGCGCGAAATCGGCTACCTCGTGCCCGAGCCGGCGCCCTTCTCCATCGGCACCCGCGACCTCGACGACGAGATTGCGACCATGGCCGGACCGCAGCTGGTGGTGCCGATCCTCAACGCGCGCTTCCTCTTGAACGCGGCGAATGCGCGCTGGGGGAGCCTCTACGACGCGCTCTACGGGACCGACGCGCTCGGCTCGCTGCCGCCGGCCGGGCCCTATGACAAGGCACGCGGGGCCGAGGTGGTCGCCCGCGCCCGCCGCTTCCTCGACGAGACGCTGCCCGGCTGGAAAGGCGCACTGGACGGCGGCGAGCATCCCGACCTCGTCGCACGCGACGGGGGCAGGCTGCTGTTCCGTCACCATGGGCTGCACGTCGAGGTGGTGGTCGACCGCGCCTCGCCGATCGGTCGCGACGACCCGCTCGGCATCGCCGACGTCATTCTCGAAAGCGCGCTGACGACCATCTGCGACCTCGAGGATTCGGTCGCGGCGATCGATGCCGAAGACAAGGTCGCGGCCTATCGCAACTGGCTCGGGCTGATGCGCGGCGACCTCGGCGCCAGCTTCGACAAGGGCGGACGGACGGTCGAGCGGACCTTGAACCCGGACCGGCAGGTCGGCGACACGACGCTGCCGGGACGGAGCCTGCTGCTGGTCCGCAACGTCGGCCACCTCATGACCAACCCGGCGGTCATGTTGGCGGACGGGTCGGAGGCGCCCGAGGGCATCCTCGACGCCATCCTCACCAGCCTGATCGCGCTCCACGACCTCAGGGGTCGCGGACGCTTCCGCAACAGCCGCGCCGGCTCGATCTACATCGTCAAACCCAAGATGCACGGGCCCGAGGAAGCCGCCTTCACCAACGACCTGTTCGACGCGGTCGAGGATCTGCTCGGGCTCGACCGCCACACGATCAAGGTCGGGGTCATGGACGAGGAACGGCGCACCTCGGCCAATCTCGCCGCGACCATCCATGCGGTGCGCGACCGGATCATGTTCATCAACACCGGCTTCCTCGACCGGACGGGCGACGAGCTCCACACCTCGATGCGGGCCGGGGCGATGGTCCGCAAGGCGGCGATGAAGGAGAGCCGCTGGATCGCCGCCTATGAGGCGCGCAACGTGGCGATCGGGCTTGCCTGCGGGATGGGCGGCCGGGCGCAGATCGGCAAGGGCATGTGGGCCGCGCCCGATCGCATGGCGGACATGCTCGAGCAGAAGGTCGGGCATCCCCGAAGCGGGGCCAACACTGCGTGGGTGCCGAGCCCGACCGCGGCGACGCTCCACGCGATGCACTATCATGCGGTCGACGTGTTCGCCCGGCAGCAGGAGCTGGCATCCCAGCCAACGCCGGGGCTCGACGCCTTGCTGGCCATTCCGCTCGCCGAGGGCGCCAACTGGTCGGACGAGGAGGTCCGTTCCGAGCTCGACAACAATGCCCAGGGCATCCTCGGCTATGTGGTGCGCTGGATCGACCAGGGGGTCGGCTGCTCCAAGGTCCCCGACATCCACGACGTCGGGCTGATGGAGGATCGCGCGACGCTCCGCATCAGCTCGCAGCACCTCGCCAACTGGCTGCTCCACGGGGTCTGCACGAAGGAGCAGGTCGAGGATGCGCTGCTGCGGATGGCGGCGAAGGTCGATGCGCAGAACGCGGGCGATCCGCTTTACCGGCCCATGGCAAGCGATCCCGAGGGCAGTCTCGCCTATCGGGCTGCTCGTGCCCTGGTGTTCGAGGGGCTCGATCAGCCCAACGGCTATACAGAGCCGCTGCTTCACGATTATCGTCGCCGCGTGAAGGAGCGCGATGGAGTGGCCTGAACTCGACCCTGCGCGCGATGCAGGAACCTGGACCGTGCTGCATCTGGCCAGCCAGATGCTCGGCAAGATCAGGGTCGCGCACGCGGACTGGGTCAATCACGGCTGGCATGTCGCGCTCCAGCCTGGCGCCAACGGGCTGATGATGCTCCCGGTCGCGGCGGCTGGCGGACGCTTTTCGCTCTCGCTCGACCTGTGCGACCACTGCATCCACCTTCTCGTCAGCGACGGTCGCAGCGATCGCTTGCCGCTCGCCCAGCCGAGCATAGCCCGCCTCCATCGCGAACTGGTCGCGATGCTCGACCGCCACGGCCTTCCGAGCCGCTTTCACGGCCGGCCCAACGAGCTGCCGGACGCGTTGCCGTTCGCCTCCGACGAGCGCCCGGCAGCCTATCGCGAGGAAAGCGCGGTCCGCCTGCGCGAGGCGCTTCGCCACGTCGTGCCCGTGTTCGAAACCTTCCGCGCCGGCTTCGCGGGCAAGGTCAGCCCGGTCCATTTCTGGTGGGGCAGTTTCGACCTTGCGGTGACCCGCTTCTCGGGCCGCAGCGCGCCCGCCCATCCTGGCGGCGTTCCCGGACTTCCCGACCGCATCACCCGCGAGGCCTACAGTCACGAGGTGTCGAGCGCGGGCTTCTGGCCGGGCGGAGCGTTTGGGGCCGACCCGATCTTCTACAGCTACGCCTATCCCTCGCCCGAGGGCTTCGCCGACGTGGCCGTCACGCATGGCGCGTTCGACCAGACGTTGGGCGAGTTCGTTCTTCCCTATGCCGACGTGCGCATCGCGGACGATCCCGCGGCCACCCTGCTGGCGTTCCTGCACGAAACCTACGCCGCCGCGGCCGACCTCGCGCATTGGGACCGGGCCGCGCTCGAGCGCGAGGTCGTCGCACCCTAGCGACGAAAAAGGGCGCCCCGGTTGCCCGGAGCGCCCCAATCCGTTCACCGAAGCGACGTGCTTACGCGGCGGTCTGGACCGAGCGGTCGCCGTCGTTCGGAAGCGCGCTCTTGGCCTGCGCGATCAGCGCCGAGAAAGCGGCGCCTTCGTGCATGGCCATGTCGGCCAGGACCTTGCGGTCGAGGTCGATGCCGGTGAGCTTCAGCGCGTGCATGAACTGACCGTAGGTCAGGTTCTCGGCGCGGACAGCGGCGTTGATGCGCTGGATCCACAGTGCGCGGAAGCTCCGCTTCTTCACCTTGCGGTCGCGGTAGGCGTACTGCCCGGCCTTCTCGACCGCCTGGCGGGCGATGCGGATCGTGTTCTTGCGGCGGCCGTAATAGCCCTTCGCTTGCTCAAGGATGCGCTTGTGCTTGGCGCGGGTGGTTACACCCCTTTTGACGCGTGCCATCTGTCAGAACTCCTTAGCGAAGACCGTAGGGGGCCCAGAGCTTCACCCGCGCCGTATCGGCGTCGGCGAGAACATCGGTGCCGCGGTTCTGGCGGATGTACTTGGCGTTGTGGCTGATCAGCCGGTGGCGCTTGCCAGCGACTCCATGCTTCACCTTGCCAGTGGCGGTGAGCTTGAAGCGCTTCTTGACGCCGCTCTTCGTCTTGAGCTTGGGCATTTTCGTCTCCTGTGTAGCCCGCGAACGGGCGACGTTCCTCACCTGACACGGCAGCCCTCACTGGCCGGCCCGGTGGTTTTTCCAACGATCTGGAAAGCAGGGGCCCCTAGCGGGGAGTCGCTCCCTTGGCAAGGTCACCAGGGAACGGGCTGCCCCTGATAGTCGAGGAAGACGCCGGTATCGGCCGACGTGAGGCGCTCGATCACCTTCATCATCCCCGAGATACTTTCTTCGGGAGTGACCGGGGCGCTTGCTCCACCCATCCGGGTCTGGACCCAGCCCGGGTGAAGCATGGCGGTCGCGACCTTCGGATGGGCGAGGGCAAGGACCTGCCAGGCCATGTTGAGCGCGGTCTTGCTCGAGCGATAGGCGAGGAAGCCGCCCGAGCTGTTGTCGGCGAGCGACCCCATCCGGGTCGAGACGACCACCAGCTTGCCATTCGCGGCCTCGATCTCCGGCAGCAGGGCCTTGGCCAGGAGATAGGGCGCGACGGTGTTGACCGCGAAGGTGTCGAGCCATTCGGCGGCCTCGTCCGCATTGCCGGCATCGCGCGGGCCGTAGGTGCCGGCGTTGGCGATGAGGAGGTCGAGCGGCCGGCCGGCGCGGACGGCGCTGACCGCGGCGTGATCGCTCATGTCGAGGGTGCGGACCTCTGCGCCGAGGCCGTCGAGCTCGGGCGAATGCTCACGCACGGTGGCGATCACGTCCCAGCCGGCGGCGCGATACTGACGGACGAACTCGAGCCCGAGGCCGCGGTTGGCGCCGGTGACGAAGAGGGTAGGCATGGAAGCTCTGCTTTCTGATGGTGTGAACCGTGGCACGCGCAACGCAGGGCGGACGCAAAGCGCCTGACCTTTGTTCCGTGTCGGACCCGCTGGCTGCGGTGAGGGGTTTGGAGTAGAAGGGTCTCGTCTTCGTCAACCACGAAGGGAGGCCGACATGAGTGCGGACGAGCGTCACTACAGCGCGGAGCAGGTGACCGGAGCACGCCAGGAAGGGGTGGTGCGTTGGGTACTGGTGATCTCGCTACTGCTGGTCGTCGTCGCGATGTCGGCGGTGTGGATCGTGCCGGCCATTACCAGCTGAGCCTCGCGCGGTTCGTCGCCGCGCAATCGGGTGTCTACGAGATGGCGCTGGCCGAACTTCGGGCTGGCAAGAAGCAGACCCACTGGATGTGGTTCGTGCTTCCGCAGCTGCGCGGGCTCGGCCACAGCATGATGGCCGACCGCTACGGCCTTGAGGACCTTGGCGAGGCACGGGCCTATCTGGCCCACCCGGTGCTCGGCGAGCGCCTGCTCGAGAGCGTCACCGCACTGCTCTGCCATTCCGGACGGCGAAGCGCGGCCGAAGTGCTCGGCGTGATCGATGGGATGAAGCTGCAGAGCTGCCTCACCCTCTTCGAGGCGGCGGGCGGCGGGCCCCTGTTCGCCGACGCCCTCGACGCCTTCTACGCTGGCGAGCGCGAACGGCGAACGTTGGCGATGCTCTGAGGCGTCGCTCCGCAGCGGAGTCGTCCGCCCTTGCCTTGACGACCGGTTCGGCGCTGTAAGGGGCGCTCATGATCGCCTACCCCCACCTTCCGGCTGCGCCGCTGCCGATGTCGCGTCCGGCCCGGCTGGTGAAGCACGGCTTCGTGCGCTGGTTCGATCGCGGCGGATGGTCGGTCGAGGGTTTCCTCCCGCTGCCCGACAAGGCGGTGGTGATGGGCGGGCCGCACACCAGCAACTGGGACTTCCTGGTGTTCGTCGGCGCGATGGAGCGGATGGGCGTGCAGGCGAGCTATATCGGCAAGGCCAGCCTGTTCCGCTTCGGCCCGATGGCGCGCTTCATGCGCGGGCTCGGCGGGATCCCGGTCGAGCGCGGGATGAAGAACGATCTTGTCGCGCAGGTCTCGGACCGACTTCGGGCGGCGGACAGGATGCTCCTGGTGATCGCACCCGAAGGCACCCGCGAGGCGACCACCGAGTGGCGGATGGGCTTCTACCGGATCGCGCTCGCCGCCGGGGTGCCGATCGTTCCCGGCGGCCCCGACTATGGCCGCAAGGCCGCGGTATTCGGCACGCCGATCTGGCCGACCGGCGATCCGGAGAAGGATCTCAAGCCTGCCTGGGAATTCTTCCGCTCGCTCACCCCGCTTCATCCGGACAAGGTCCTTTTCCCGGATGGCACCGGCATGGACGGTCGGCCAAGGGCCATGTAACCCCGGTTCGAACCATCGAAGGAATAGCTGATGCGCCGCTTGTTCGCCGCCCTTCTCGCCCTGACGCTCAGCGCACCTGCGGTCGCTTCGCTTCCCGTCGGCGCCGCCGCGCCCGACTTCACGACCATGGGGGCGCTCAACGGCAAGCCCTTCCGGCTCAACCTCAAGGAGCAACTGAAGAGCGGCCCGCTCGTGCTCTATTTCTATCCCAAGGCCTTTACCGAGGGCTGCACGCTCGAGGCCAAGGCGTTCAGCGACGCGATGCCCGAATTTCGCAAGGCCGGAGCCCGGGTGGTCGGGCTGAGCGCCGACAATCTCGACACGCTCAAGAAGTTCAGCGTCGAGGCCTGCCGCGGGGCCTTCCCGGTGGCGACCGCCTCGCCGGCGCTGATCAAGGCCTATGACGTCAAGCTGCCAGTGGTGTCGATGAGCAACCGCACCAGCTATGTCATTGGCCGCGACGGCCGGGTGGTCTATGTCCACAGCCAGCTGAGCTGGAAGGAGCATGTCGCCAAGACCCTCGCGGCGGTGCAGGCGCTCAAGCGCTAGGCGAGCGCCGGCTCACTCGCGCGGCTTCTCCAACTCGCGGGTGACTTCCTCGCGGATGGTGGCCTGCTGCGCGTTGGCGCGGGCGTAGGGCTGGACCATGTAGAGGCCCTTGAGGAAGCCGAGGTCCCAGGCGGTGAGGCTCGCCGGATTCTCCGAATCGGGCGCGCTGTCGAGGACCCCGAGGATGGTCGGGGCGCCGCCCGCCGCCGCACGGCTCGGCTGCGCTCCGGTGAAGGCGCGCATCGCGGCGTAATCGGCCACCTGGGTCGCCGACAGGCCCTCGAGTGCGCGCCGCTCGATGATCACCACCGCGGCGACGAACACCGGGCGCATCGAGATGCTGGTCCGCGAGGCGACGATCGGGCTGACCAGTTCGTAGCGGCGCTCCTCGGCATTCCACGCCACCGCCTGGCCGCTGCGATCGCGGCGGCCGACATTGTGCCAGGCGATCGCCGGACCTTTCTCGTTCGGGATCTCGGCGGCCTGACCGACCGCATCCTCGAACCAGACGGGATAGCGGCGGCGGAAGGCGCGCATCATCTCGGCCTTGTCGTCGGCGAACATGACGAGGGCGTTGGGCCGGCAGTTCTCGCTCGGGGCGACCGCGATCCCGCCGCCCGCCGCCACCCGCCGCATCCGCCGGGTGATGGCGAGGTCGAGCGCCGGGGTGAGGCCGACGGCACGCGGACAGATGGTCTCGGAGAAGCGCGCCAGCGGCAGGTTGTCGCTCGGCAGCGAGAGGCTCTTGACGAAGCTGCTCACCGCCTGCCGCTTCAGCCGCTTGGCCTGGACGGTGACCTCCTGCTCGTCGGCGTCCGGCGGAGGCAGGGCCGCCGCAGGCTGAGCGGTCGACAGGGTGGCGGCGAGGAGGATGCTCAACATGGCCGCCAACCTAGCCCGCCAACGACTCGCCGAAAGCTCCATTCGACCAAGCGCCGGCCGCGCTCCACCGGCGGCGCCTGTCGCCGAGGGAGCCCTTGCCACCGCTCGACGTTGCAGTCCCTGAGAAGAAACGGGAGCAGCAGCATGGCCAAGGGTCAGATGAAGTCGAACAAAGAAACACGGAAGCCCAAGAAGGAGGTCAAGAAGACGATCGCCGCCAACCCTTCGGCCAAGGGGACGTCGAAGCGCGACGATTGAGCCGGCGGCCTGCGGGAGAGTCGTCTCGCACGCCTTTCCTGCCCCTTCAGCAAGGACGAACCAATGAGCGAGACACTCGACCGGGACGAGGTCACCAAAGAATTTCACGACGCCGTCAACATGACCCCGGCGGCGCTCGAGAAGTGGCTGGACAGCGAGCACAGCAAGGAGGTCGGCGACAGCCATGCGCCGGGCGGCAGCGGCGGCGAGAGCACCGGGCACAAGTCGGGCCGGCGGATCGTCGAGCTCCTCCGCAAGAAGAAGGCGGACCTCAGCGACGGCGACCTCGCCCACATGCGCAAGGTCAGCGGCTATGTGCACCGCCACCTGGCGCAGAAGCCGGACGGCGACGTCAGCGAGAGCAAGTGGCGCTACTCGCTGATGAACTGGGGACACGACCCGCTCAAGAAGTAGGCGCGGGCGCCGCCATTCCGCTGCCACCCTCGACCGGCGCCTCCTCGCCCCGCGAATAGGTGCCGATGAGCAGCCCCGAGGCGAGGATCCGCCCGGCGAGCAGGTCGCGGACGTCGCCGCGGCCGGGCTTCGCCTCGTCGATCGCGGCATCGCCGGCCGGGGCGATCGCGAACAGCTGGAAGACATAGTCGTGGGCGCCGTGGCCGGTCGGCGGATCGGGCGGCAGCCAGCCCTCGGCGAGATAGCTGTTGCGGCCGACATTCCTGCCCTCGGCGCCCTTGCCGTCGGCGACGATCGCGCCCTCGGCAAGGCTGGTCGCGCTCGCATCGATCCCGACGACGAGCGCATGGACCAGCGGCCGCGGCGCGGGAGCGTCGGCATCCTCGACCACCAGGACGAGGCTGTCGGCCCCCTCGGGCACTCCGCTCCAGAACAAGGGCGGCGACAAGCCCTCGCCATCGGCGGTGAAGCGCGGCGGGAGGCGGCCGCCGGGAGCGAAGGCCGGGCTCGACAGGGTCAGCAGCCCCGCCCCGTCATGCTCGACCTTGCAGATGGTGAGGCCCTCGTGGCCGGCCCGGAGCGGACGAAGCGCCGCGCCAAGCCAATGGGGAAGTTTCTCAAGCATGAAAAGGCCAACGCGGAAGCGCCAAGAGGGATGCACCTGGCGCCGGGACGCCAGCACCGCGCCGCGCATTCGAACGGGATCGGTTGGGTTTCGCACGCCGGGCTTTACCTTGCCTACACCCCTTGCTGGCAGGAAGGAGCCATGGCCCACCGATGACCCGACCCGCTCCGCTCCCTTCCGCCGCCGCCGATCCCTTCGCCGATCGCCGCCTCCACCCGCGAGTCGCGGTGGCGCTTCCGGCCTTCCTGATCGTCGCCGGGCAGCGGCATTCGGTGCAGATCGTCGACCTTTCGGCAGGCGGCGCCAAGCTCAGGGGCGAGCTTCCGCCGATCGCCGGGACCAGGGTCGGCCTCGATTTCGGAAGCGGCCCGAGCGAGGGCAGCGCGCGCTGGCAGGACGGGCCGTTCGTCGGCCTGAGCTTCACCACCGCGCTGTCCGAGCGCGAGGTCGCGGCCCTCGCCGACCGCTCGGCCGCGCTCGTCGCCCGGATGCGCGGCTAATCCCGTCGTAAAGCGGGGGTTGTCACCCCGTGTCACCCCCCTCCCGGAGCGGCAGCGCCCGCCGCGACGCTGATCGACAGCGGCAGGTCGCCGGTCGGGCGGATGGCGGTGACGAGCCGGTCGAACGCCTCGCAATCGCGGTCCTCGGGGGTCGCGCCGCCGCCGTCGCGCTGCTCGGCCGCGCGGTCGAGCCGGCAGAGCATCGCATAGCCCAGCCGGCTGTCGAGATAATGGCGATGGCCGACCAGCTCGCCTCCTTCGTAGGTGAAGTCGAAGCTGCCCTCGAAGGCGCGCTCGAGCAGATAGTCGGCGAGCCGCTGGCGGGCGTGGACCAGCGCCGAGTCCCAGGCGGCGGCGAAGGAGGGATTGTTGCGGCGGTGGCGGTAGAGCGTGTTGCGCGAGAAACCGACCTCGGCCGCGGCGCGGTGCACCATCCCGCACTCGGCCAGCCGCTCGCAGAAGGCGGCCATCACCGCCACGGTCAGCGGGCGCGGCGGATCCTGCCCGGGCGGCTCGGCCTGCGGCGGGCACAGGCCGCGCCGCGGGGTGAGCGGATCGTCGGCATCGAAGATGGCGGCGGAGGCGGGCTCGCGATGGTCGGGTGAGTCGCTCATCCACCAGGATAAGCCACGCCAAATCCTACTAGTGAAGGGGGTGCTTTCCTCGCCGTCCGGCGCCGCTAGGATGGAGCGGGGCCCGGCGCCCCTCGCGAGGACGGAAGCGGCATGGATGCGTTCGACTATCTGGCGGTGCTGCTGTCAATCATCCTCGGGCTTGCGATCCAGCAGGTGCTGCAGGGCTATCGCGCACTGATCCTGTCGCGGGCCCGGGTCCGCTTCTACGGTCCGCCTTTGGTGTGGTCGGCCTTCATCCTGGCGATGGTCGCGCAGCATTGGTGGGCGAGCTTCGGGCTGGCCGGGCGGAGCGAGTGGAGCTTCGCCGATTTCGCCGCTTGCCTCCTCGTCACGGCGCTCATCTACATGGCGGCAGCGATCGTGCTTCCTGACGTGCGGCCTCAGGAAGAGCTCGACCTCGAGCGCCATTATTATGACGAGCGCACCGCTTTCTTCGGGCTGCTGCTGGCGGCCGTCGCCGCGAGCGTGCTGCGCGAGGTGCAGCTCGAAGGGCGGCTGCCCGAGCCGACAAACCTCGCCTTCCACGGCGTCTTCGCCGCGGTCGCGCTGGTCGGCCTCGCGACGCGCACGGGCTGGGTCCACAAATTGCTGGCAGGCGCGGTCACGGTCAGCTTCGTCGCTTATGTGTGGGCGCTATTCGGGCGACTGGGGTGAGCGAGGAAAGGACGCGCGGCGGGCTGCCGATTCTGCATTTCGCCGACCAGGCGGCGCTGGAGGTGTGGCTGGAGGCGCAGCCCGAAGAGCATAAGGGCATCTGGCTCAAGCTCGCCAAGAAGGGGCAGGGCGTCTCGTCGGTGAGCGTCCGCGAGGCGATCGACGCGGGGCTGTGCTTCGGCTGGATCGACGGGCTGATCAACCGCCTCGACGAGCGCTTCTACCTCGTCCGCTACACCCCGCGCAGGCCGCGATCGAAATGGTCCCTGGTCAACGTCGAACGCGCCGAGGCGCTGCTCGCCGAGGGGCGCGTGCGCGAGGGCGGACGCAAGCAGATCGAGGCCGCCAAGGCGGACGGCCGCTGGGACGCCGCCTACCCGCCGGCAAGCCGGATGGAAGTGCCGGAGGATCTGGTCGTGGCGCTGGAGGCGGACCCGGCGGCGAAGGCCGCATTCGGAGCGCTGAAGGGCGGCGAGCGTTATTCGGTGCTGTACCGGCTGCACCAGGTGCAGGCGGCGGAGAAGCGGAAGGCGGCGGTGGCGAAAGTGGTGATGGGCCTAAGGGGCGGGTAGCGCGAGGCCGCGCGAACCTCTCCAAGAGTGAGACCTGCGGGCAGACGGCTTAAACCGCAGAAGAAGGAGCGCATCATGGCTGAAGCTTGGTGGAACGACACGCTGATCGCCCGCAGCGACGACATCGTCACGGTCGAGGGCAACGCCTATTTTCCGCTCGATTCGGTGACACCGGGCGTGCTGACGGGCAGTGCCACGACCAGTATCTGCCCGTGGAAAGGCACCGCGCATTATCATTCGCTGTCGGCGAACGGCGCCGAGAACCGCGATGCCGCCTGGTATTATCCCGACCCCAAGCCGGCCGCGAAGGAGATTGCTGGACGGGTGGCCTTCTGGCGCGGGGTCGAGGTGCGCTGACCCGCAGTCGCTTGGCGGAAGTCGCTGTCGGCGGCGCTGCCAGAAGGCTGTGACGACGTTTATTCCCTCAGCGGAAGACGCAGCTCGCTCCCGCCCACATGTCGGTGATCCGTGCTTCGACTCCCGCTCCGTCCAGCAGGCCGTTGATCTCGCCGGAGCGGAACTCAGTCCCGAGGCTGGTCTTCGCGAAGGTCGCGACCTGGGCGTCCGTCAGTTGGGCGCGGCTGCTGCCTGGCCCGACCCCGGAAGCGGTCCCGATCTCTGGCCCACGCGGACCGGCGGAGCGACCGTCGAGGGCCCATCCCGTCAGCTTGCCGGCCTGGAAATAGAGCTTCAGCCCGTCGGGCCAGGCGGCATAGGCAAGCGGGCCGGCGCCACAGTCGGCCTGCGTGCCAGTGACCGGCGGACCACGGGAGGCGAGCAGCGCTTCGACCTCGGCGCGTGCGGTGCCGAAGGGTATCGGCCGGGCGCGGCCGGTCGCACGGTCGAACAGGCGCAGGCCCTCGCTCTCGACCGCGAGCGCCGGAGTGGCGGGCTCCGGCGTGACGATGGGTGTAGACGCCGGTCCGGTGATGTTCGAAGAGGTCGCTGTCGCCGGGCGCGAGATGGGTGAGGTCGCTGGCGGCTGGGCTGCGGGGACGTTTTCGGCGACCGGCGCGGCACCCGCGTCCGAACGGTTTTCCTCCGGGCTCTCGCGCCCGGAACAGCCCGCAAGCAGCATCGCTCCGAGGGCCAGTGTGAGCGCATTACGACTCGGCATTGCTTTGAGGGTCATCGGTTGGCTCCGCTGCGGGCCGGCGAGATGGCCCGACCCCGCAGAGGCCAACGCCTGCGCCTGGCAAAGGAGGCGCGACCGGTACGATCGGCCGCCCACCCCAAGGGATGAGCGGCCATTTCGATTAGCGCACCTGGATCCGGACCAGCGGACGGGCGGCGCGGCGGGCTACGGGGTCGTAGCGGAGGCGGACGCTGGCGACGTCGCGGCGGTTGCCGCGGAGGTCGACCGCCCGGGTACAGGTGCCGGCATTGAGAACGGCCCTGGTGTTCACGTCCTGGCGGGTGCCGTTGGCGAAGCGGATGTCGAAATCGCGCAGGCGCAGCGGCGCGTTGAGGGCGCAGACGCGGATCTCGCGCTGGCGGGTCACGCCGGGGAGGTTGACCGTGTCGCTGTCGCGGCCGTCGACGGTCGTATAGCCGATGGTTCGCCAGTTGCCCTCGTTCCAGCGCCACTGCTGGGCGGCGGCGGGAGCGGCGGCAGTGAGCGCGGCGGCGGCGCCGGCGAGGCCCAGGATCAGATGCTTGTTCATCGTTGCTCTCCTTGCATTGACTTGCAGGACGGCAACCCTGGACCCTCGCGCCGACACCTCGCCTGAACCGCCGGTTGTGGGAGCGTCAGCTTCAGTCGTGCTCGCGCCCGCCCGCGCCGATGTAGAGCTCGTTGCCGCCTTCGCGATACTTGTCGCTCATCGCGGCCATGCCCTTCTCGGCCTCCTCGACTGCGATGCTGTTCTCGAGCGGGGCGTTCTGCTTCGCCGCGAAGTCGCCGCTCGGCATAGCCTCGCGAGGTCCTGCGAGGCCTTCATCCCCCGGATGAAGGCTATTCGCTGCCCTGCCGGCAGCGAACTCTCGGACCTCCTGCGTGATCTTCATCGAGCAGAACTTGGGGCCGCACATCGAGCAGAAGTGGGCGGTCTTGGCGCCTTCGGCGGGGAGCGTCTGGTCGTGATACTGCTCGGCCGTGTCGGGATCGAGGCTGAGGTTGAACTGGTCGCGCCAGCGGAACTCGAAGCGGGCCCTCGACAGCGCGTCGTCGCGGACCTTGGCGGCGGGGTGGCCCTTGGCGAGGTCGGCGGCGTGGGCGGCGAGCTTGTAGGTGACGACCCCGACCTTGACGTCGTCGCGGTCGGGCAGGCCGAGATGCTCCTTGGGGGTGACGTAGCAGAGCATGGCGGTGCCGAACCAGCCGATCATCGCCGCGCCGATGCCGCTGGTGATGTGGTCGTAGCCGGGCGCGATGTCGGTGGTGAGCGGCCCCAATGTGTAGAAGGGCGCCTCGTCGCAGACCTCGAGCTGCTTGGTCATGTTCTCGCGGATCTTGTGCATCGGCACGTGGCCGGGGCCCTCGATCATCACCTGGCAGTCGTGCGCCCAGGCCTTCTTGGTCAGCTCGCCCAGCGTGTAGAGCTCGGCGAACTGCGCTTCGTCGTTGGCGTCGGCGATCGAGCCGGGGCGGAGGCCGTCGCCGAGGCTGAAGGCGACGTCATAGGCCTTCATGATCTCGCAGATCTCGTCGAACCGCTCGTAGAGGAAGGACTCGCGGTGATGGGCGAGGCACCATTTGGCCATGATCGAGCCGCCGCGGCTGACGATCCCGGTGACGCGCTTGGCGGTCAGGGGCACGTAGGGCAGGCGGACCCCAGCGTGGATGGTGAAATAGTCGACGCCCTGCTCGGCCTGCTCTATCAGCGTGTCGCGGAAGATGTCCCAGTTGAGGTCCTCGGCGATTCCGCCGACCTTCTCGAGCGCCTGGTAGATGGGGACGGTGCCGATCGGGACCGGCGAGTTGCGCAGGATCCACTCGCGCGTGTCGTGGATGTTGCGACCGGTCGAGAGGTCCATCACCGTGTCCGCGCCCCAGCGGGTCGCCCAGACGAGCTTGTCGACTTCCTGCGCGACGTCCGAGGCGACCGCGCTGTTGCCGATGTTGGCGTTGATCTTGACGAGGAAGTTGCGGCCGATCGCCATCGGCTCGGTTTCGGGGTGGTTGATGTTGTTGGGGATGATCGCGCGGCCGCGGGCGACCTCGTCGCGGACGAACTCGGGGGTGACGAAGGCGGGAATTTCCGCGCCGAAGCTCTCGCCGTCGCGCGGGGCGTTCAGCGCGGCTTCGCGGCCGAGGTTCTCGCGGACCGCGACATATTCCATCTCGGGCGTGATGATGCCGCGGCGGGCATAGTGCATCTGGGTGACGTTCGCGCCCGGACGCGCGCGGAGCACCTTCTTGCGGACGTTGGGGAAGGGCTGGACCCCGCCCGAGCGGTCAGGGCCGAGCTGGCCGTTGTCCTCGGGCCGGACCTCGCGCTGGGCGACTTCCTCGACGTCGCCGCGCGACCGGATCCAGTCGCGGCGGAGCTCGGGGAGGCCGGCCATGATGTCGATCCGGACATTGTCGTCGGTGTACGGGCCCGAAGGATCGTAGACGGTGACGGGCGCCTCGCCGCTCGACGGCTCGAGGTGGATCTGCCGCATCGCGACCTTCAGGGGGCCGACGTGGATCTTGCGGCTGCCGCGGATGGCGCCGGTGGTGACCTTGAGTTCAGTGCGCGCAGGGATATCGGCCATGTGATGAGTTCCTCTTCCTCCGCCGGGATCAGCCGGATCAGGTTCTCGGGTCGGAGGATGCCAGTCCTCCCTCTCAGCTCAGGCGAGCTCCCCGGGGACGCGGACGTCATAGAAAGGCGCGCGGCATTGCGCCAGCGCCAAGGGGGCGGCATCAGTCGGGACCCATGGCGCTGACCCATCTCGACCGGCTCGAGGCCGAGAGCATCCACATCCTGCGCGAGGTGGCGGCGACCGCGCGGGCGCCGGTGTTCCTCTATTCGATCGGCAAGGATTCGAGCGTCATGCTCCACCTTGCGCTCAAGGCCTTCGCGCCGGCGCCGCCGCCCTTCCCCTTCCTCCACATCGCCAGCGGGTGGGACTTCGGGGCGATGCTGGCGCACCGTGACGCCATGGCGGCGCGCCACGGGCTCGACCTCAGGGTCTGGCAGCACGCGGCGGGGCTGAGCCCGTTCGACACGCCGACCCCGGCCTATACGCGGACCATGCTGACCGAGGCGCTGCGCGACGCGCTCAGGGCGGGCGGCTACGACGCAGCGTTCGGAGGCGGGCGGCGCGACGAGGAGAAGGCGCGGGCCAAGGAGCGCATCTTCTCCTTCCGCGGGCGCGGCGGCGGGTGGGATCCCAAGCTCCAGCGGCCCGAATTGTGGAACCTCTACAATGGGCGGGTCCATGCCGGCGAGAGCCTGCGGGTCTTCCCGCTGAGCAACTGGACCGAGCGCGACGTGTGGGAATATATCGCCCGCGAGGACGTGCCGGTGGTCCCGCTCTACCTTGCCGCCGAGCGGCCGACGGTCGAGCGCGACGGCACCCTGCTGATGGTCGACGATCCCGAGGCGCTGGCACTCCGACCCGGCGAACAGGTCGTGACCCGGCGGATCCGCTTCCGCACCATGGGCTGCTGGCCGCTGACCGGTGCGATCGAAAGCGAGGCCGACACGCTCGAGACGCTGCTGGCCGAGATGGACGCGATGCGCGTCAGCGAGCGGGCGGGCCGGGTGATCGACCGCGACGAGAGCGCCTCGATGGAAGTGAAGAAGCGCGAGGGCTATTTCTGATGGACCTGCTGCGCTTCATCACCTGCGGCTCGGTCGACGACGGCAAGTCGACGCTGATCGGGCGGCTTCTGCACGACTGCGGAGCGGTCCCCGACGACCAGCTGGAGGCGCTCGCGCGCGACAGCCGGAAGGTGGGCACGCAGGGGCAGGAGATCGACTATGCGCTGCTGGTCGACGGGCTTGCGGCCGAGCGCGAGCAGGGCATCACCATCGACGTCGCCTACCGCTTTTTCTCGAGCGCGGCGCGGCGGTTCATCGTCGCCGACTGCCCGGGGCACGAGCAATATACGCGCAACATGGCGACGGGCGCCTCGACCGCCGACGCGGCGGTGCTGCTGGTCGATGCGCGCAAGGGCGTGCTGACCCAGACGAGGCGGCATGCGGCGATCTGCCGGCTGATGGGGGTCGGGAGCCTGATCCTCGCGGTCAACAAGATGGACCTCGTCGGCTGGGACCGGGCGCGGTTCGCGGCGATCGTCGCCGAGTTCGAGCGGTTCGCGGACGAGCAGGGCCTGGCCCTCGCCGCGGCGATCCCGCTGTCGGGGCTGACCGGCGCCAATGTCGCTGCCCGCGCCGCAGAGACGCCATGGCATGACGGGCCGACGCTGATCGAGGCGCTCGAGGCGGTACCCGGGAGCGACCAGGCGACCGAGGGGCCGCTTCGCTTGCCGGTTCAGTGGGTGGTTCGTCCGCACCAGGATTTCCGCGGCTTCGCCGGGCTGATCGCGGCGGGGACGGTCGAGCGCGGACAGGACGTCCGCGTGCTGCCCTCAGGACGGACCAGCCGGATCGCCGCCATATACGTCGGCGAGACCGAGGTGGTGCGGGCCGAGGCGGCGCAGTCGGTGACGGTGACGCTGACCGACGCGGTCGATTGCGGACGCGGCTCGACCATCGTCGCGCTAGCGAAGCCGCCCGAAGTGGCCGATCAGTTCGAGGCGAGCCTCGTCTGGCTGCACGAGGAGCCGCTGGTGCCGGGCCGCGGCTACTGGCTGCAGCTTGCGACGCAGACGGTCACCGCGACCGTTCAGTCGCCCAAATATGAGCTCGGGATCGACAGCGGCGAGCAGCTTGCGGCGAAGACTCTCGGGCTGAATGCGATCGGGGTCGCCGAGATCGCCACCGATCGGCCGCTGGCGTTCGAACCCTATGCGCAGAGCCGGACGATGGGCGGCTTCATCCTGATCGACAAGGCGACCAACGCGACGGTCGCGGCGGGAATGCTCCACTTCGCGCTTCGCCGCGCGCAGAACGTCCACTGGCAGGCGATCGAGATCAGCCGCGAGGCGCATGCCCGGCAGAAAGGGCAGCGGCCGTGCGTGGTCTGGCTGACCGGGCTATCGGGGTCGGGCAAGTCGACCATCGCCAACCTCGTCGAGAAGAGGCTGTTCGAGCTCGGCCGGCACAGCTTCCTGCTCGACGGGGACAATGTCCGGCACGGGCTGAGCCGCGACCTCGGCTTCACCGAGGCCGACCGGATCGAGAACGTCCGCCGGGTGGCCGAGGTCGCCAAGCTGATGGGCGACGCCGGGCTGATCGTCATCACCGCCTTCATCTCGCCCTTCCGAGCCGAGCGCGAGATGGTCCGGCGCATGCTTCCGGAGGGCGAGTTCCTCGAGGTGTTCGTCGATACGCCGATCGAGGAAGCCGAGCGGCGCGATCCCAAGGGGCTCTATGCCAAGGCGCGCGCGGGCGAGATCCGCAACTTCACCGGGATCGACAGCCCCTATGAGGCACCCGAAGCGCCCGACCTCAGGATCGACACCACGCTGATCGGAGCGGAGGCGGCGGCCGAGGAGATCGTCGCGCTGCTGATGGGTCGGGGAACGGCATCTTAAGAGTTGCGGGGGAAACTCCGCGCGCTCGTCAGCGTAAGGATGCCCATTCGATGTTCGGCCGTCGCAAGGTTCCACCGGCTCCTCCCCCGCCCCCGGCTCCTCCCCCAGGCGGGAGCGACGACGATCCCAAGCGGCAGCCCGGACACCAGGCGGTCCTTCGCCACCTGCGCGAGCAGGAAGCGACCGAGCCGCATGTCCGCGAGCAACTGGCCGGGCGAATCCTATTCGACCTTGCCTGTCGCATCGTGGCCGACCCGCGCGGGGTCAGGATCGAGACCGTGCTCGCCGTGCTCGCGTCGGTCGGCGGAAGCGAGTGCCTCGCCGCCGTCATCGAGGAAGCGCCGCCCGGGACCAAGATGGAGGAGCTCGGCCTGCTCGTGGTCGAAGCCAGAAACGGCGAGCTCTTCTTCTTCGGCGACGAGCCCAATCGCCTGCTCGCCGAGGCGCCCGATTCGCTCGTCAGCCTCGCCTTCGGAGCCGCCCAGGCGCTGGGCGCGCCCGTCACGATGGAAATGATCACCGACGAGATGCGCAAGGTCGCCGGGCTGGTCGGGTCGGACGACTATGAGCGGCTCGACCTTCCGCCCGAGCATCAGGTCGATCGCCCGAGCGAATGGGTGCGGGTGTTCGGAAAGACGATGCGCGAGGCGCTCGACCTCTACGACGTTCGCCCCAAGCGGCGCGCCGCCGCGTTCGGTTTTGCCATCCAGCGTGCCCTCGACGCATCCAAGGGGCAGATCGATCCGCTGCTCGCGGCGACGATCGTGCTCCAGTGCTCCTGCCGGTCAGCCAAGCGGCTCGCCGTCGCCCCACAATGAGGGCGCGCGATGGTGGCCGCGAAGCCACAATCGACGGACGGAGCACAATAAGCGGACCCAAAGCGGAACCCCGCCGTTGAGGCTCCGGTCAACAGGAGAAATTTGAATGCGCGCTCTTATCCTCGTCGCCGGTGCGGCGCTCAGCCTCGCGGCCTGCGGTGGCAACACCGACACCGCGAACAGCGAAGCCAATGCGATGAACATGGACAGTAACATGACCATGGACTCGAACATGATGTCGTCGGATTCCAACATGATGGCCGGCAACATGGGTGGCATGGACGGCAACATGTCGACCAACATGGCCACCGAGAACAACATGATGATGAACGACATGAACACCAACGCGCCGGACACCAATCTCGCCAACGGGATGTAATCCGGAGCCTTGATGGACTCCCTGGGACGACGTTCACGCACGTTCGTCCCGCAAGACTGGAGCGCTCGCGCCACTGTCGCGAGTGCTCCTTTTTTGCATCCAGATCGGATATACCTTCTTAACTTGTTAACCAGGCTCAGTTAACGGCGTTTCCGATAGAGGGAGTGACGACGTGCTGAGGACCATCTGCCGCGCCTTCGGGCATCGCCGCGACAAGCGCAGCGTGCGGCCGTTGATGGACGGGTGGCGCGGCGAATACCGGCGCTGCGGAGCTCCGATGATCCGGACGGCGAGCGCCAAGTGGCGCCTCGCGGCCCCGCGAACGGCGTCGCTCGACCGCTGAGCCGCTCCTAGAAGTTGTAGCCGACGCCCGCAGCGGCGAACCAGGACGAGGCGCTTCCGCGATCGGCGACCAGCGGACTGCGCTTGAAGTCGCCGAGCAGTCGCGAGTGGCGGACCAGCCCGAACAGCCCGAAGCCCTTGCGGCGCAGGTCGCCCGACAGCGCATGGCCGACGAACAGCGTGCCCGCGACATTCTTGAGCCCGCCCTTGGGGGTGTAGGTCGGCAGGCCGCTCGCCAGCGTGTCGGTCGGGGTGATGCCGAAATAGTAGCGGGCGTAGCGGTCCGAGACGATGTCGCCGCTGACCGACAGGGTGGCGAAGGTGGCGGTCGAGAGCGGGGTCGCGAAGCTGACGCTCGGGGTCATGTAGGTGCTCTGGTGGCCGCTCGCGATGTC
Organism: Sphingomonas swuensis; assembly: GCF_039538045.1. Lineage (NCBI taxonomy): Bacteria > Pseudomonadati > Pseudomonadota > Alphaproteobacteria > Sphingomonadales > Sphingomonadaceae > Sphingomonas > Sphingomonas swuensis. Next base: position 186,430 of record NZ_BAABBQ010000001.1, read on the forward strand.
GCTCAGCACCCGCAGGCGGAAGGTCAGCTTGTCGTAGGGATTGGTGATCTCGCGGATGCCGATGCCGCCGGCGAAACCGAATTCGATCGAGGGGTCGAGCTCGGGCAGGAGGTCGACCACGTCGTCCTTGACCTTGCCCGAGCGGCTGAGGTCGACGTTGAAGGTCGGGCCGATGTCGAAGTCGATCTTGCCGGGAAGGTCGATCGCGTCGACCGTCAGGCCGAGCCCCTCGCTCTCGATCGAGATCCCGCCGAGCCTCGCACGGACCACTCCGCCGGGGATGATCCGATAGTCGTCCGAGCCTTCGTAGTCGGGGCCGATGGCGGCCCCGATGCCGAGCTGGAGCGAATTGCGGGCACCCGGGTCCGGAGCCTCGCCGGTCTGCTGCGCGAGGGCGGGGGTCGCGGCGCAGGCGAGGAGGACGGCAAGCAGGTGGCGCATGTGATTGTTCATCCCGTTCATTACGCGCGGGAGACGAACGGGACCGCCCTTGGTTCCTAAGGCCTCAGTCGCCGGCGCCGGGCTCGGCCGAGAAGTAGGCGTCGTACTTGCCGTCCTTGCCCTTATAGTCGTCGGCGTCGGCCGGACTGTCCTTCTTGCGGGTGATGTTGGGCCACTGCGCCGAGAAGGTCGCGTTGAGCTCGAGCCATTTCTCGTTGCCGCTCTCGGTATCGGGAAGGATCGCCTCGGCCGGGCACTCGGGCTCGCAGACGCCGCAGTCGATGCACTCGTTGGGGTTGATGACGAGCATGTTGTCGCCCTCGTAGAAGCAGTCGACGGGGCACACCTCGACGCAGTCCATATATTTGCAGCGGATGCAGGCGTCGGTGACGACGTAGGTCATGGCGGCTTCTCTAATGCTCCCTGTTCGGTGTCCTGCGCTATGCCGCGCCGGGTCCCTCGTCAACGCCCACGTCCTCGTAACAGGCCCGCGCCTCGGGGGCGGGGCCGCGGCGGCCGGGCAGCGACAGCACGCGGATGACCCGGATGCTTCCCCGGAGCGGCATGGTGACGGTGCTCCCGACCCGCACGGTGTCGGAGGTCTTGAGCGCGCGGCGGCCGTCGATGCGGGTCCGGCCCTCCTCGATCAGCGCCTGGGCCTGGGTGCGCGATTTGAGGAGTCGGACGAAGAAGAGATATTTGTCGAGACGCACGACCTAGCGCTTGAGCCCGGCCAGTGCCGCGAAGGCGTTGCCCGGACGCGCCGGGGTGGGGCGGGAGCGGGTGCGCGGACGAGTCCCGCGCCAGTGCCAGGCACCGGCCGGATCGGCGCGGAAGCCGACCTCGGCCATCAGCCGGGCGAGCGCCTCGTCGGACAGGCCGAGCGAGGTGACGAGGTCGCGGTCGATCGGCTCGAGCGTCTCGCCGCCCGGGCGCTCGGCGGCTCGGGCGCGGTGGGCGAAGGCGGCGAGGCGGTCGGCGAGGTCGACCCTCAGCCAGGATTCGCCGAGCCGGCGGTAAGCGAGCGCGGCACCGTGGCGGTCGGCCTCGGCGGACAGGGTGGCGGCCCCGGGGGGCGGAAGCGCGGGCATCGGCTGGCCGGCGCGAACGGCGAGCAGGGCCGCGCGCCAGCGCTGCGCCTCGGGCTTGAGCAGCGAGGGCAGGAAGACGTCGAGCGCGCCGAGCCGGATACGCAGCTTGTGGAGCGCTGCCCGGGCGGCCCGATCGAGCTGGCCGATCGGCTCGGCGAGCGCCCGGCGCGGGGCGAGGCCTCCGGCGTCGGCGAGCATCGCGGTCAGCGCCCGCACCGGGGGGACGAGCTGCTTGTCGGTCGCGGCGGCCGAGAGGCGGGCGAGGTCGCCGAGGTGGCGGGAAATCTGGCGCTCGAGCCATCCCTCCATCCGCGCGCGCAGCTCGGCCCGGGCGGGGACCGACAGCCGGTCGAGCGAGCGGACGGTGCGAAGAGCGGGCTCGGCCAGGCTCCGACCCGGCGCGAGGCGGGCGAGGAGATGGCCGTCGGCGGCGATCCCGATCTCGCCGCCCGGCGTGGCGAGAAGGGCGAAGCGCGAGTCCTCGCCGGCGCACAGGTCGCGGGCGCGGCGGTCGAGCTCGTCGCCCAGCCTGCGCTCGGCGGCGGCGAGCAGCAGGCGCTTGTCGGCAAGGCGCGCGGCAGGATCGACGGTGAAGTCGAAGCCCGCGAGATGGCCGATCGGCTCGGGCCCGACGCTGACCTCGCCGTCGGCGGCGACAGTGACCGGGAGCGCGTCCGCACCGCGCGCGCCGATGTCGCGGACGAGGACCGCGGTTCGGCGGTCGACGAAGCGCTGGGTCAGCCGCTCGTGAAGCGCATCGGACAGGCGCGCCTCGACCTGGCGGGTGCGCTCGGCCCATTTGGCGGGATCGGCCAGCCAATCGGAGCGGTGCGCGATATAGGCCCAGCTGCGGACCCCGGCGAGGCGGTCGGCAAGCGCCTCGATGTCGCCCTGGACATTGTCGAGCCGGGTCACCTCGGCGGCGAACCAGTCCTGCGCGATATGGCCGCCGTCGACGATGTAGTTGAACACCCGGCGGACCATCCGGGCATGGTGCATCGGCCCGACCTTGCGGAAGTCGGGAAGGCCGCAGGCCGCCCACAGCCGGCGCGCCTGGACGCCGCGGCGGGCGGCGATGGCGGGATCCTCGGCCAGCGCCTTCAGCACCGCCAGATCGATGCTGAGCGGGGCCGGGCGAAGCAGCGGGTCGTCCGAGCGCGCCTCGAGGCTGCGGATCAGCGCGCCGACGTCGGTGAAGTCGAGGTTCGAGGAGCGCCAGTAGAGATGGTCGAGCGGGCGGAAGCGATGCTCCTCGATCGCGGCGATCTCCTCCTCGGTGAAGGCGGGGCCGTTGTCGCCGCCAAGGCCGAGCGTGCCGAAGCTTCCGTCGCGCTGGTGGCGACCGGCGCGGCCCGCGATCTGCGCCATCTCGGAGATGGTCAGCCGGCGGTCGCGGCGGCCGTCGAACTTCTCGAGCCCGGCGAAGGCGACATGGGCGACGTCCATGTTGAGCCCCATTCCGACCGCGTCGGTGGCGACGAGATAGTCGACCTCGCCGCGCTGGAACATCGCGACCTGGGCATTGCGGGTGGCGGGCGAAAGCGCACCCATCACCACCGCAGCGCCGCCCTTGAACCGGCGCAGCATCTCGGCGAGGCCGTAGACCTGCTCGGCCGAGAAGGCGACGATCGCCGAGCGCGGGGGAAGCCGCGACAATTTGACCGAGCCGGCGTAGCGCAGCGTCGAGAAGCGCGGCCGGGTGACGATCTCGGCCTCGGGTACCAGCGCCCGGATCATCGGCTTCAGCGTCGCCGAGCCGAGGATAAGGGTCTCCTCGCGGCCGCGGGCGCGAAGCAGCCGGTCGGTGAAGACGTGGCCGCGCTCGGGATCGGTGCCGAGCTGGGCCTCGTCGATCGCGCAGAAGGCGAAGTCGCGCTCGTTGCCCTCGGTCGCGACGGGCATGCTCTCGACCGTCGACAGCCAGTAGCGCGCGGTCGGGGGGACGATCCGTTCCTCGCCGGTAAGGAGCGCGACCGAGGCCTCGCCCTTGATCGCGACCACCCGGTCATAGACCTCGCGGGCGAGCAGGCGGAGCGGAAAGCCGATGACCCCAGACGAATGGGCGCACATCCGCTCGATCGCCAAGTGGGTCTTGCCGGTGTTGGTGGGCCCGAGGATGGCCCGAATGATGCCGTCGTTACGCGCGGCCATGACGCTCATGTTGGCAGGAACGAGCGGCGGCGCAAGAGCGGTCCGCGCGCTTCTTCGGCGGCTTAGCGGCGCGTTAACCTTGAGCGGCGATGAAGGACGGCGATGCTCGAACGCCCGCGTGCCTTTGTCGCTGCCCAGCCGCTTCCCGCCTTCGGACGGGCCGCGGCGCTGCGTCCGCCCGAGCCGCGCTTCAGCCTGGTGGTCGACCTCGCCGAGGACGTGCTGAGCCGCCGCTGGTGGCGCGGGGTGGCGACGCTCTCGGCATTGGTGACCCTGACGGCGCTGCTGGCGCCGATGCCGCGCGCGCTGCCGCCCGGGCCGGTGGAGAGCTTCGGGCCCGACCAGCTGCGGCAGGAGGAGGCGCTCGGAATCTCCTCGCTGGCGAGCGGATCGGAAACGGGACTGGTGATGGCCGAGACGAGCCGCGCCCGGCCGATCACGGCGGCACCCGAACGCACCGCGCGCGAACTGACCCTGCTCTTCTCCGCGGGCGACGATCTGTTCGGGCTGCTCCGTCGCAACGGCGCGAGCGCCGGGGACGCGTCGCGGGCGCAGGCCCTGGCGCAGGCCGCGGGCGCCGTTCCCGCGGCGGGCACCAGCCTTGCACTGCGGCTGGGGGCACCCGACGGCGCGGGACGGCCGATCGAGCGGCTCCACTATCGCGCCCGGATCGACCTCGAACTGACGCTTGTGCGCGGGAGCGACGGGCAGCTCGCGGCCGAGCGGACGGGGATCGCGATCGATCGTACCCCGCTTCGGATTCGCGGCGCGGCGAGTGGCGGACTTTACTGGGCGCTTCGCGCGGCGGGCGCCTCGCCCGCGATCGCCGCCGACTATCTCCAGGCGATCGGGGCCAGCCTCGACGTCGGAAGCGAGGTCGCGAACGGCGACCGCTTCACCCTCGTCGTGGCGCAGAGCCGCTCGGCCAATGGCGAAGTGCAGACGGGCGGGCTGCTCTATGCCGGGCTCGACCGCGGCGCGGGGAAGGACCTGTCGCTGGTCCGCTGGCCGATCGGCGGGCGACCGCAGTGGGTCGATGCGGATGCCAGCCCCGAGCCGGTGTCGAGCGGGCTCGGCCGGCCGGTCGACGGGCCGGTCACCTCGACCTTCGGGCCTCGGGTCCACCCGATCCTCCGCTTCACCCGGATGCACAAGGGCGTCGACTATGGCGCGCGCTGGGGCAGCCCGATCGTCGCGGTCGCCGATGGTCAGGTGGTCCGCGCCGGCTGGGCCGGGGGCTATGGCCGCCAGGTGCGGCTTGCGCATGGCGGCGGGCTGGTCACCAGCTACAGCCACATGAGCCGGATCGTCGCGCCCGAGGGCGGCATGGTCCGTCGCGGCGAGCTGATCGGCTATGTCGGATCGTCGGGCCTCTCGACCGGTCCGCACCTTCACTTCGAGGTGCTCCGCGACGGGCAGGCGATCAATCCGGCGGGCGTGACGATGGTCAGCCGCCCGGCGATCGACCAGGGAATGATGGCCGCGGTCCGGGCACGGGCACGGATGCTCGTCGGCGGCTGAGGTTGTTCGGCGGCGTCGCTCCTGTCATGGAGCGGGCCATGCGCAGCTTCCTCCTCACCCTTCCGCTCCTCGCCCTTGCCGCTCCCGCGGCGGCGGCCGGCAACCCCTATGTCGAGGTCGGCTTCGGCCCGGCCGACGCCCGTGCCAACGACGTCGACCAGACGATCGACTATACGAGCGTTCAGACGCCCGCCGCGCCGCTCGCAAGCGCTCCGGCCGACGTGTTCATCGACGATGTGTTCGGAACCCGCTCCAAGCGCCGCTGGGAAGGCAGCGTCGCGGCCGGCTACGACTTCGGCTGGCTGCGGCTCGAGGGCGAGCTCAGCCGGCGGCAGGTAAGGACCAGCCGGATCGCGGCCGACGACGGGACCGACGACTTCCTCGGCCAGCTCAACAGCGCGCTGAACCGCACCGGCGGCGCCGGGCTTGCGCCCGTGACGCTGGCCGACTTCCAGCGTCCGGGCAGCATCCGCTCGGACGCGGCGATGGCCAATGCGATCGTCGACGTGAAGCTGCTCAAGCGGTTGACCCTGTTCGTCGGGGGCGGGCTCGGGATCAACCGGGTGAGCGGGTTCGGCGACCACGACAGCGCGCGCGCCTGGCAATATACCGCCGGGCTGCGATTCCCGATCGGCGAGCGGCTCGAGCTCGGGGTCAAGCATCGTTATTTCGACAGCGGGATCATCAAGCTCGACGACGATCCGCGCAGCTTCGCGGGCAATCCGGTGACCACCAGCGTCGGCGGGGTGCCGGTGACCCGGACCACCAGCGCGACGGTGATCCAGGACCTCGAAGGTGAGTTCCGGACGCGCAGCGTGCAGCTGACGCTGGGGTATCGATTCTAGGCGAAGAGGTTTCCGCCATCTCTGCTCGCCGGCCGAGCGCAAAGACGTCCGAACGTGTTCTAGGCCTGCTCGCCGTCTTCCCCTTCCAGCGTGGCGGAGAACTGTTCCATGATCCGCTGGCGGATGGCAGGCGCGTCGGCGCGGTACAGCGTGATCGTCCTGAAAGGGGAATCCGGGTGGGCGAGCATTCGGCAGGCGAGGGGCGCCCAGCGTACACCCGGTTCCGAACCGTCGGCATGCCGTTGCCGCAGATCGGTGCCGTGCAACTCGAACGCCAGGGACCACACCTGTTCACCGTCGCAGAGCAGGCGCAGACCGCCTTCCCGGTCAGCCTCGTCCCACCATGCATCCAAGTGGGAGCCCGCAGATGGGCTGGTCACCACGAAGGAAAGCACGCGAAAGTCCCTCGGCCGCTTGGTCAGCACGGCATCAGCGAAGGGCTCACCTAGACCGAACCGAAGTTCGGCCTGCGCCCGGTAGAGCTTGTCGCCCTCCCCCTTCATGAAGTCGCGGACCGCGGCGTCCCGCGCAAGTCGCCTTTCTCGGGCCCGATCATCTTCGGCTCGACGGCGGGCGGCGTCGCGCCGGCTCTTGCTAGCCTGCGCCTCGATCCGAGCGCGTCGTTCGGCATCGCTCAACGGTGGTTTCCGGGGCGGCGACATCAGGAGGTAGAAGCCGGCGAGCAGCGCCGCCCCGCCGAGCAGGCGCCCAAACGGATTGTTCAACTGCTCGAAGAGGCCATCGAATTCATCGTCCGCCATGGACTTTGCCTAGCCGGCGCGCGCGGCTCTGTTAGACTCAGCGCCCGTGGCCGCGCCAGCGCTTGACGGTGCGGCTGATGATCTCGGCCTCGCCACCGGTCTCCTGCCAGAGGCTGGCGAAGCTCGGGTCGGACGAGGCCGGGCGCTTCTCGGGCTCGAGGTCGTCGAAGCGGACCCGGATCGGAATGGCGACGCCCTCGCCGCAGACGATGCACTCGCGGTTGCGGAGCGCGGGGATCGCGTCGAGGAAGCCGCGCGCGCCTTCGGGCATCGCAGCCCGGACGCAGGCCTGGTCGCGGTCGTTGTTGAGGCGCATCGAGATGATCGTGCCGCACTGCGACAGCACGCCCTCGGCAAGGTCGGACGGGCGCTGGGTGATGAGGCCGAGGCTGACACCGTACTTACGGCCTTCCTTGGCGATCCGCTCGAGGATCTTGCGGACTGCCTGGACGCCGTTGTTCTCGTCCTTGGGGACGTAGCGGTGGGCTTCCTCGCAGACGAGGAGGATGGGGCGCTGCGCCTCGGTCCGCGACCAGATGGCATAGTCGAACACCATCCGGGCGAGCACCGAGACAACCACGCTGGTGATGTCCGAGGGCACGCCCGACACGTCGACGATGCTGATCGGCTTGCCGTTGGCGGGCAGGCGGAACAGGCGGCTGATGAAGCTGCCCATGCTGTCGGTGATGTTCATGCCCGAGAACATGAAGGTGTAGCGCGGGTCGGCCTTCAGCTCGTCGAGCTTGGTCTTGAGGCGCTGGAACGGGGTGGTGTCGCCGGCCCGGTCGAGCTTGCCCATCTCGTTGACGATGATCGAGTTGAGGTCGGTCAGCAGATAGGGGATCGGGCTGTCGACGGTGACCTTGCCGAACTGCTCGGAGAACTTGTTCTTGGTCCGCGCGGCGAGCAGGCACTTGGCGAGGATGTCGGCGTCGCGCTGGCGCTCAGCGCCGTCGGTCGTCAGCAGCACCTCGCAATGCTCCTCGAAGTTGAGGAGCCAGTAGGGCAGCTGGAGATTGTCGACGTTGAACAGCTCGCCGCAGCCCTTGAAGGCGGCGCTATATTCGCCGTGCGGGTCGATCATCACGATGTGCCCCTCGGGGCTGTAGTTCGAGATGCGATGGAGGATCAGCGCAACCGAGGTCGACTTGCCGGTGCCGGTGCTGCCGAGGATCGCGAAATGCTTGGAGAGCATCGGGTCGATGTAGAGCGCGCCGCGGATGTCGTCGGTCGGGTAGACGGTGCCGATCTCGACGTGGGCGCTGTCGGAGGCGGCGAACACCTGGCGGAGGTCCTCGGTGGTGACCGGGTGAACCTCGGAGCCGGGAATGGGGTAGCGGGTGACGCCGCGGCGGAAGCCCGACATGCCGCCCTGCGAATCGCGGCTGCCTTCGCCGAGGAAGTCGATCGCGGCGAGGACGCTGCCGTCGTCACCCGAGCGCATGGTGCGGACGTTGGCGATCAGCCAGCTCGCGCCGACCGCCATCTTGACCTGGCTTCCGACCTGGCCGGACATGCTGACCGACGGGTCCTTGTGGTCGGCGAGCGCGAGCAGTTTCTCGGAGTCCATCCGGATCTGCGAGCCCGAGCCGGCGATTTCCATCACCTTGCCGATCGCGGCGAACTGCTCGCGCTTGGCCGGGCTCGGAACATGGCCGCCCGTGCTATCCTCGTCGGCGACGCTGTGGAGCTCGTCGAGGAACTGCTTGAGGTTGGCGTGTTCGGTCATGGTGCTGAGCTCGGCTCCCGGTGGTCGTCGGAAGCGTCATAGCGAGCGTGCGGTTAAGGATTTCTCTAGCCGCGGCGGCCGAACAAAGCGGCGGTGCCCCAGCCGAGCCCGAGACTGAGCAGGACCGCGGCGAGCCCGTAGAGGAAGCCGTGGCGGCGCGCGGCGGTGGCGACGAACCGCTCGAAGCCGGTCTTGCGGACCTCGACCTCCTTGGTCGCGGCGGCGATCACCTTGCCCCTGTCGATGAGGAAGGTCTCGGTCTCGTAGGTGCCGGTCGGGACCTGGCTCGGGATGAAGATGCGGGCGCGGTAGAGGACCCCGTCGCTGATCTCCACGCCGCGCGGGTTCTCGGCATAGAGGCCCTCGCGCGAACGGAGGTCGAGCAGCCCCGATTCGAACCGCCGTTCCTTGTCGGCCTGGGCGCCGCTCCCGGGCGACAGCTGGAGGTTCTGGAGGCCAAGCTCGTAGACCGCGGCGGTGCGCTCGTCGACGATGTCGCGCAGGGGGCGCGAACTGGCGACGGCGTAGAAGCCGGGGGCGGAGGCGAAGCGGTGGCTGTCGGCGTTGGTCCAGATGCCCGCGATCTTCTGCTTCTCGCGGACGATCATCGGCTGCACCGGGCCCTTGAGCACGACCGCGACGTCGAGGTCGCGGCTCGGCACCCGGCCGCCGGAATAGAGGATGGCGCCGAACAGCAGCAATTGCGCGCCGGTGAAGCTGTAGCGGATCTCGATGTTGCGGGCGGAAATGTCGGGGACGAGGCGCGGGCCGGCCTGGCCGAGCAGCAGCGGGGCGGCGGCGAGCAGCAAGAGGGCGGGGCGACGGCGCATCGCTCAGAGATACTCGATCGAGAAGAGCTCGTCGGGCCGGTAGGTCAGGCCGAGCGCCATCCGCGCGGCGACCAGCAGGATGATGATCGCGAGGCTGAAGCGGAGGAGGTCGGGCTTGAGTCGGGTCGTCAGCCTTGCGCCATATTGCGCGCCGACCACCCCGCCGAGCAGAAGCAAGGCGGCGAGCACGATGTCGACCGAGCGGGTGGTCAGCGCATGGATCATGGTGGTCGCGGCGCTGACCGCGAGGATCATGATGAGGCTGGTCCCGACGACGACACGCGGCGCCATGCCGAGCAAATAGATCATCGCGGGCACCAGCACGAAGCCGCCGCCGATCCCGAGCAATACGGTGAGGATCCCGGCGATGAAGCCGAGCGCGAGCGGGGCAAGCGGGGAGATGTAGAGGCCGCTTGCGTAGAAGCGCCAGCGCATCGGGAGCGCGGCGACCCACTTGTGGTGGCGGCGCCGGCGGGGTGATTCCTCCTCGGCCGACTTCCACCAGCCGAGCGCCTTCATCGCGTCGCGCAGCATGAGGAAGCCAATGCTTCCCAGCAGGAATACGTAGAGCAGGCCGATGATGGTATCGAGCTGGCCGCTGGCCTGGGCGAGGCGGAACAGGCCGGCTCCCGCGAGGCTCCCGACGAGGCCGCCGGCGATCATCACCAGGCCCATCCGAACGTCGACCCCGCCGCGCTTCATGTGGGCCATCACGCCCGACACGCTGGCTCCGGTGATCTGGGTGGTGGCCGAGGCGACCGCGACCCCGGGCGGAATTCCGTAGAAGATGAGCAGCGGGGTGGTGAGGAAGCCGCCGCCGACCCCGAATAGCCCGGAGAGGATCCCGACCAGCCCGCCGAGCGCCACGATGAGCAGCGCGTTGACGCTCATGTTGGCGATGGGGAGGTAGATATCCATGCGTGGGGTCAGGCAGTAGCGCGAAGCGGGCGGCGCGGACTAGCCCCGGAGTGGGCCCGCCATGGCGCAAAATCTGTGAGGCCCTCTCCGCTGGGGATTACCGGAGAGGGCCTCCGCGGCCGGCGGGTTCGGGTGACGCCGGCCGAAGCGCGTCGGCGCCGCGCTAGAATCCTCCCGAGATGGTGAGCGCGGGCCCGCTGACCGGCGTGGCATTGCCGGTGAGGCGCCAGCGATAGTCGAGGTTGAGCCGCATCCGCGGGTGGATTTGGTAGCTTAGCCGGGGACCGGCATCGAGACGGCTGAGCCCCGGCTGGAGCCCGCCCCAGACCCCGCCGCCGATCGCGAAGCGGGGCAGGAAGGGATAGGTGGCGGCGAGCGCGCCGTCGGCGAACAGGTCGCGGCTGCGGGCACCCGCAATCCCCGCCTGGCCATAGCCGTCGAGGCGGATGCCGTAGGCGAGCGGGCGGTCGTAGATGCCGCCCTCGGCCATCATCACGAAGGCGTTGCGGCCCCCGCCGATCGGTTGGCCGAGGCGCTGCCGGCGCTCGGCCATGAGGCGCACCGGGATCGAGCCGAACGGCTGGTAGCTGACCCCGACCGCGCCCTCGCCGCCGGCCAGCGCCTGCCCGCCGCGCCCCTGCGGCATCAGCGCGGTCGAGGCGCGAAGGTGGACGCCCAGCCGCGACCAGGGGCGGAAGGTCAGCCGCATTCCCGCCTGGCTCCCGCCGAGCGAGCCGGCCGAGGCGAGCCCGGGATTGAGCCCGGCGCCGGGATCGGTGTTGCTGTAGATGCCGGGCTGGGGCGGACGGAGCAGCGCCCAGGCGTCGAGTGACCAGCGCCCGCTGGCCCGGGCGACGTCGAGCGGCTTGAGCGCCTTCTCGTCCTTGCCGCCCCAACTCGGGGTGGTCTGCATCGCCGGGAGCGAGAAGGGCCCGGCGGTGCCGATGGTCGGCCACTGGTCGAGCGCCGGAGCGGCGCTTTCATAGGCGGTGGGCGTGGCGACGGGCGCGGGCTCGAACCCGTTCATGTCCTCGGCATAGGGCGCCGGAATCACGGGCGGCCGGCTCTGCCGCGACGAGCGGGGCATGACCGCCTGCATGACCGGATAGGGCATGGGGTAGGGAACGGGCGCATAGGCCTGCGGCGGCATCGCCATCGCCATGGCGGCGGGCGCGTAGCCCTGCGCCGCATAGTTATAGGGATAGGCATAGGCTGCCGGCGCGGTGCCGGGGTCCATCGCGCTCGGCGTTCCGGGTGGCGGCAGCGGGGAAGCGGCGAGCTGGTCCTGGAGCATCGGCTCGGCGGTCGGCTGCGGCGGGATGGCGGGGCTCATCGGTGCGAGCGCCAGTGCGCTGCTGGCGGTGCGAAGGCCGACATAGGCGATGATCGCCAGCCCGAGGAAGCGGATCGGCGCGCTCAACGCCGCACCATCTCGATGGCCGGAAAGACATGGGCGGTCTTGTCCCACTGCCGCGGACCGCCGCCGGCGTGCTGGAACAAGGCGCGCCCGGCGGCGAGGATGGCGATGAGGTTGCCGGCGAGGATTCGAGGAACCGACGCAAGCCCCTCGCCCGCGCCATAGACAGCGCTGGTGAATGCGATCCGCATCAGGGTTCTCCACAGCAAGAGGACGAAGTTGATCTGGAGCAGGCCGGCGAGCAGCGGCGTCGGCTGGGGCGGGAGTGGCGCGCCGAGCTGGGCGGCGAGCCACAGCTGCCCCCAGAGCAGCGCCGCGAGATAGCCCGAGAGGAGCAGCAGAGCGGCGAGCGGCCCGCGCCGGTCGCGGAGCCGGAACCAGCGCTCGCCCAGCCCACCGCGCCAGCCGAGCCGGTCCCAGCCGGCAAAGGCGATCCCGCCCAGCCAGCGCGCCTTCTGTCGCACCGCCGCGCCGAGCGTCGCCGGGAAGTGGCCGCGGCTGCACACCACGCCCGGCTCGCCGACGCGATCGGGAAGCCGCACGAAGACGGTCCGCTCGCCGAGCGCGCCGAGGCGCAGGCCCATCTCATAGTCCTCGGTCATCGAGCCGCCGGCGAAGGGCCTGCCGTCGTGGGCGGAGGCGAGCCGGGCAATCGCCTCGCGGTGGATGGCGCAGCCCACCCCGGCGAGGGGAATCGACGCCCCGACCGCCTCGCGCACCACCAGCTCCTTGCCGTGGCTCTCGGCGAACTCGTCGCAATAATGGCCGCCGATCCAGGGGCTTGCGCGGTCGGGCAGCGGGACCACGGGAAGCTGGACCACGCCTGCGCGCTCGACCAGCCGGTCGAACAGCCGAAGCTCGAGCGGGTGGACGAGGTCCTCGGCATCATGGAGGATCAGCGCCTTGGCCCGACGCCCGCTCGCCGCCTCGTGGCGGACGAGGAAGGCGTAGAGATGATTGAGGCAATCGGCCTTGGTGGTCGGGCCGTTCGCCGGCACCTCGACCGCGATCACCCGCGGGTCCTCGACCGCCGCGATCGCCAGCCTGGTCGCGGGATCGTTGCGATAGTGGCCGACGAGCAGGGTGAAGTCGGGATGGTCGAAGCGGGCGAGGGTCGAGCGGAGCATCGCCCCGATCACCGCGGCCTCGTCCCAGGCGGGGATCAGCACCACCAGCCAGCCGCATTCGGTGCCGCCCGCGAGCGCGGTCGCGTCGGCACGCGGATGGTGCCGGTAGACGGTCAGCGCGCGCCAGCCGCGGCGGACGAAGTAGATGAGGTCGACCGCGAGGTCGTCGAGCGAGAAGAAGAGAAAGCCGAGCGCGGCGAACAGCGCCAGCTCCGCCGCGCCGTCGGCAAGCAATTGCTGGAGCGTCATCGGGCAACCCCGTGAAAGGGTCGCGCGTCATCGCCGAAAGAGGAATCCGCCCGATCCACGCGCCCCCCGACGCTGGTTTCTCCGAGCGACTCGGATCATCTCATGAGCGGGTGCGCGGCGCAAGCGGCTTGCGCAGGCGCGTTCCAGAGGCCACTGCTTGGCCTCGTAACGAAGGGGGACGACCGAGGTGAATCTGCCGCTGCTGGCTCCGCAATGGGCCTTCTGGACGCTGATCGTCCTACTGGTGCTGGCCGCGCTGCAGGATGCCGCCAAGCTCAAGATCAGCAATTACCTCGTCGGCGCGGTGCTCCTGCTCGGGATCCTCGCCGCGATCCTCGCCGGGCCACGGCTGTCGCTGTGGGAGAACGGGCTGAGCTTCGTCATCGCGCTGACCATCGGCACCTTCCTGTTCGGCCGCGGGATGCTCGGCGGCGGCGACGTCAAGCTGTTCGCGGCGACCATCCTGTGGTTCGAGTTCGGCGGCGCGCTGCGCTTCCTGCTGATGACCGCGATCGCCGGCGGCGTGCTTGCGGTGGTGCTGATCTTCGGGCGGATGCTGCCCTGGCCCGACGCGATCCGCTCGCGGGTCCGCGCGCTCCAGCCCAAGGCGGGAATTCCCTACGGGATCGCTATTGCGGCCGGAGCGATCCTGACCTCGTCGGCACTGGCGACCGCGGCGGCCTTCGCCCCGGGGCAGTGACCGGCCGGCTGCTCTGGCTGCTCGTGCTGCTGGTGCCCTCGGTGGCGGGGGCGCAGCGGCTGATCCATGCGGGCGCCAACTGGGCGGCGCTGGAGCGGGGACCGGGCCGCTGCGAGGCGGTCGGGCGGAGCGAGCTGGTGGTGCCCAAGGGCGGCATCCAGCCCCGCGCCGCCTTCGCCTTCTCGCGCGACGGCCGCCGCCGCGGCGAGCTCCACCTGATCCTCAGCCGTCCGGCGCGACCGGGCGCCGACGCGCTGCTCCAGGTCGGGGACGCGAGCTTCCTGCTCTTCACCCGCGGGCGCTCGGCCTGGAGCCGCGGCGCGGCGCAGGAGCGGGCGATCCTCGCCGCCATCCGCCAGGCGACCGAGATGCGGGTTCGCGCGCAAGGCGTCGGCGGGCGGGTCAGCGACCGCTACCTCCTCGCCGGAGCGCCGACCGCGATCGACGCCGCCGCGCTCGGCTGCGCCTAGCCCCAAGACTGGAAAATTCCGCAAACTTCGCTACATGGCCGCTCTCCCATGAGCGCTGACACCCCCCTGATGCCGATCCCCGGCCCGATCGATCCCGTCCCCGTGCCCCGGCCGGCGGCGGTCTCCGCTGACCCGCGAGTCGAGCTGATCGGGCGCCCGCGCGAGGGCATCCGCGAAGTGCTCGAGGAGGCCGGGCTCGAGCCGCGGGTCGCCAAGCTGCGCGCCAAGCAATTGTGGCACTGGATCTACAATCGCGGGGTCACCGACTTCGCGCTGATGACCGACGTCGCCAAGGCGCAGCAGCCATGGCTGGCCGAGCGATTCCGGATCAGCCGTCCGGGCGTGGTCGAGGCGCAGGTCTCGACCGATGGCACCCGCAAGTGGCTGCTCCAGACCCATGACGGTCACGACTTCGAGATGGTCTTCATCCCCGACGCCGATCGCGGGACCCTGTGCGTGTCGAGCCAGGTCGGCTGCACCCTCAACTGCCGCTTCTGCCACACCGGCACGATGCGGCTGGTCCGCAACCTCGAGCCGCACGAGATCGTCGGCCAGGTGATGCTCGCCCGCGATTCGCTCGGCGAGTGGCCGAGCCAGCCCGAGGGGCGGATGCTCACCAACATCGTGATGATGGGAATGGGCGAGCCCCTGTACAATTTCGACAATGTCCGCGACGCGCTCAAGATCGTCATGGACGGCGACGGGCTCGGCCTGTCCAAGCGCCGGATCACGCTGTCGACGTCGGGCGTGGTGCCGATGATGGAAAGGTGCGGCGAGGAGATCGGGGTCAATCTCGCGGTCTCGCTGCACGCGGTCACCAAGGAGATCCGCGACGAGATCGTGCCCCTGAACCGCAAGTACGGGATCGAGGAGCTGCTCCAGGCCTGTGCCGACTATCCGGGCGCCAACAATGCCCGCCGCATCACCTTCGAATATGTGATGCTGAAGGACAAGAACGACAGCGACGACCATGCCCGCGAGCTGGTCCGGCTGATCCGGCACTATCGCCTGCCGGCCAAGGTGAACCTCATTCCGTTCAACCCGTGGCCGGGCGCCGAATATGAGTGCTCGACGCCCGAGCGTATCCGCTCCTTCTCGAACATCGTGTTCGAGGGCGGGATCTCGGCGCCGGTGCGGACCCCGCGCGGGCGCGACATCGACGCCGCCTGCGGCCAGCTCAAGACCGCCGCCGAGAAGAAGAAGCGCGCCGACCTCGACCGCGAGGCGGCCGCCTAGGCAGATCGCCACTGGACTGTCCTTCCTGTTATTGATAATCAGTTGCAGCAATGACCGTTCAGCCGAGTCCCGCGTCCTTCGCCCTCCTGCTCGATGAGCTCGCGCTTGGTGCGCGTGGTCGAATCGCCAACGTCGACTGGGCCCTTCTCGCCGACGGCGAGGCCTGCCGGCTCCGCCACTTCGGCTTCGACGAGGGCGTCACCGTCGAGCCGCTGCACAGCGGCCCGGTCGGGCGTGACCCGCTCGCGGTGAAGGTCGGCCGGATGACGGTCGCGATCCGCCGCAGCCATGCGCGCGCCATTCGCGTGATCCCGTCCGCCTAGGCGAACCCCCCTTGCCATGACCATGCCCGCGCCACTGATCGCCGTGGTCGGCAATCCCAATGCCGGCAAGAGCGCGCTGTTCAACGCGCTGACCGGCGCCCGGCAGAAGGTCGGCAACTATCCCGGCGTGACGGTCGAGCGGAAGAGCGGCCGGATGCTGCTCGGCGATGGCCGACCGGTCGAACTGGTCGACCTTCCCGGCGCCTACGGCCTCGAGCCGTCGAGCCCCGACGAGGCGGTCACCCGCGACGTGCTGACCGGCCGGCTGACGGGCGAGCGTCGGCCCGACGCCCTGCTGGTGGTGCTCGACGCCTCCAACCTCGACAACCACCTCCGCTTCGCGCTCGAGCTGCGCAGCCTCGGCCTGCCGATGGTGATCGCGCTGAACATGGTCGACATGGCCGCGCGCGACGGGCTGACGCTCGATCCCGGCGCGCTGTCGGCCGAGCTCGGCGTTCCGGTGGTCGAGACGGTGGCGGTCCGCCGCCGCGGGATCGACGACCTGCGCTCGGCCATCGAGGGCCAGCTCGGACGCAAGGTCGAGGCCCCGGCGCTTCCGCCCTCGCTCCAGCGCGAAGCCCGGCGAATCGCCCAGGCCGCGGTGCTGAGCGAAGCGCCGGTCCGGCGCTGGACCCACCGGCTCGACCGCTGGCTGCTCCACCCGGTCGCCGGGCCGCTGATCCTGGCGCTGGTCATGTTCACCATGTTCCAGGCGGTGTTCGCCTGGTCCGAGACCCCGGTCGGCTGGATCGAGGGCGCGATCGAGGCGCTCGGCACACTCGTCACCGACTCGCTGCCCGAGGGGACCTTGCGCTCGCTGCTGGTCGACGGAGTGATCGGCGGAGTCGGCGCGGTGGTCGTCTTCCTGCCGCAGATCCTGATCCTGTTCCTCTTCATCCTCCTGCTCGAGGGCACCGGCTACATGGTCCGGGCGGCCTTCCTGATGGACCGGCTGATGAGCCGCGCCGGCCTTTCGGGCCGCGCCTTCATTCCGCTCCTTTCCTCCTTCGCCTGCGCGGTGCCGGGGATCATGGCGACCCGGACGATCGACAATGAGAAGGACCGGCTGACCACCATCCTGGTCGCGCCGCTGATGACCTGCTCGGCGAGGCTTCCGGTCTACACGCTGATCATCGCCGCCTTCATCCCCGACCGGGCGGTGGGTCCGGGAATCGGGCTGCAGGGGCTGGTGATGTTCGGCCTCTACCTCGCCGGGATCCTCGGCGCGCTCGGCGCCGCGCTGCTGCTGCGCAAGACCGTGGCGCGCGGCGCCTCTTCCTTCTTCATGATGGAGCTGCCCAAGTACCAGCTGCCCGCGGTCAAGGACATCGCGCTCGGCCTGTGGCAGCGCGCGGTCATCTTCCTCAAGCGCGCCGGCGGGATCATCCTGGTCACCACCGTGCTCCTGTGGGCGCTGGCGAGCTTCCCCCAGGCGGGCCCGGGGCAGAAGCAGAGCGAAGTGTCGATCGCCGGCAAGATCGCCAGCGGGATCGAGGTCGTGGTCGCGCCGATCGGCTTCAACCACGACATCGCGCTGGCGCTGCTGCCCTCGATGGCGGCGCGCGAGGTGGCGGTCAGCGCGATCGCCACCGTCTATGCCATCGACCAGTCGGACGAGGCGCAGCTCGAGCAGAGCCTGGCCGAGCGGCTGGGCGGAAGCTGGCCGCTGCCGACCGCGCTCGCCTTCCTCGCCTGGTTCGTGTTCGCGCCCCAGTGCATCTCGACCATCGCGGTGACCAGGCGCGAGACCAATGGCTGGAAGTGGCCGATGTTCATGGTCGGCTACCTGTTCGCCCTCGCCTATGTCGCGGCGGGCCTGACCTACTGGACGGCGGTCGCGCTCGGCCTATAGCTGCACTCCGGTTTTCAAGGAGTCGTGAGGCAATGGCGGGCAGCGTCAACAAGGTCATTCTGGTCGGCAATCTCGGCAAGGATCCGGAGGCGCGCAGCTTCCAGAATGGCGGCGAGGTGGTGAACTTCTCGGTCGCGACCAGCGAAAGCTACAAGGACCGCGACGGCAACCGCCAGGAAAAGACCCAGTGGCACAATGTGGCGATCTTCGCCGAGGGCCTGGGCAAGGTCGCCAAGAACTATCTGCGCAAGGGCAGCAAGGTCTATCTCGAAGGCCAGCTCGAGACCCGCAAGTGGCAGGGCCAGGACGGCAACGACCGTTATTCGACCGAGGTCGTGCTTCGCCAGTTCAACAGCACGCTGGTGCTGCTCGACCGCGCCGAGGGTGGCGGTGGCGGTGGCGGTGGCTTCGGCGGAAGCCGGGGCGGCGGCTCGAGCTATGACGACGGCGGCTTCGGCGGCGGCGCGTCGGGTGGCGGCGGCTACGGCGGCGGCAATCGCTCGGGCGGCGCGAGCCAGGGCAATCGCCCGGCCCCGGCGGCGTTCGACGATCTCGACGACGACGTTCCGTTCTAAGGAACGACGATCCTCCCTGTTCGGCGGAGCCGAACGGGGAGGTGGCAGCGCAAAGCGCCGACGAAGGGGCCATTTCCACCTGGCCCCTCCACCACTGCCTTCGGCGGCGGTCCCCCTCCCCACCGCTTCGCGGCAGGGAGGTTCTTTCTATTTCCCCTTGAGCGCAGCCAGCGCGGCGAAGGGGCCGGCCTGTTCCTCGCTGAGGATGCCGGCTTCCTTGAGCGCATCCTCGGCCGCGGCGCTTCGCGGATAGGGGTCGAGGGCGAGCGACAGTTCGTCGGCGAGCGCGGTACCGAGGTCGATCTCGCGACCGTCGTGGAAGATGACGTCGAGATCGGCTTCCTGGAGATCGATCTCCTCGTCGGGCGTGCCCTTGGGCTCGGGGCGGAAGATCAGCGCGACCGCTTCGTCGACCATCGCCGGGACCGGTTCGCCGCTCGCGACGCAGGACTGGGTGACCGCGGCGCGCAGGCGGCCGGTGGCACGGACTTCCTCGCCCTCGCGGGCGATGGTCACCGTCGCCTCGAACCGCTCGAGGGCGAGCAGCCGAAGCCGTTCGGCGATGGCGGCACGTTCCGCCTCGTCGGCGACGAGCTCGATCCGCTGGCCGTCGCGCAGCATGGCGAGCGCGCAATGGTGGGCGAAGTCTGGCGCGCTCATGGCAGGACTCCGCCGATCAGCGCCTCGTCGCCGCGCCCCTCGAGCCCCTCCCAGAAGCGGCGGAGCTCGACGACACTGTGGGCGAGCGCCTCGTCGGCCGGAAGGTTGCCGCGGTAGAGCGAGCGGCCGGTGACCGCTTCCCAGCTTTCGCTGCCCTCGAGCACCCGTCGCCAGGCACCGAGGCGTCCGCCGAGGGCACCGACCAGGCTGCCGACCTTCTTGCCCATGACCGGGTCGCCGACGCCGTCCTGGCGAAGCTGCGAATCCATGTCGTCGACGAAGCATTCGGCAAGCGCGACGCTGGCCAGCCGGGCGGATTCGCCGCCGCGCTCAAGGCGAAGATCGGTCAGTGCGAGGAGGGTGGCGAGGACCGCAAAGCGCCCCTCCATCGTGTCGGGGGCGGCGCCGGCCACATACCAGTGCGGCTGCCGCGCACGCGCGACCACCTGCTCGTAGAGCGGGCGGGCGATGCTCGGCTCGCTCCGGAACAGCCGCATCAGCGACTTCATCTGTCATCCTCCGTTCAGGCCGCTCGCCGCACTTGGCGTAACGAGCCCAAGCCGATATTGCGGCGGGCATGTACCGGCGCAAGGGCGGCGGCACCCGGAGTAGTGACCAACGTGACCTTTCCCCGTCTCCTTCTCGCCGCCACGCTGACGGCCGCCGGCCTCCTCACCTCGGGCTGCGCCGGATATCGCGAGAGCCGCGGCTACATCCTCGACGAGCAGCTCGCCTCGGCGGTGCAGGTCGGGACCGACAACAAGACCTCGGTCGAGAAGACCCTCGGCCGGCCGACCTTCACCGGCCAGTTCAACGACAACGAGTGGTATTACGTCAGCCGCAACACCTCGACGCTCGCCTTCCGCGATCCCAAGGTGACCGAGCAGACCGTGCTTCGGGTGCGGTTCGATGCCGCCGGCAACGTCACCTCGGTCGACCGCACCGGCAAGGACCAGATCGCCTCGATCGACCCCTATGGCCGGACCACCCCGACGCTTGGCCGCCGCAAGAGCTTCTTCGAGGAGTTCTTCGGCAACATCGGCACCGTCGGTGGAGTCGGCGCGCCGGGCGCCGGGCAGGGTCAGTAAGCCCGACCGGGTCGCCCCGGCACAGGCCGGGGTCTCAAGCACTGATGCGCTGACCAACCGCGGTCGCGGCCTGCGCCGGGACGATGGTTGGTCTCGGCGCCGGCTCGGCCTACACAGGGCCGCATGACCGCCCATCCCGCCGGCATGACCTATGCCGACTATCTTCACCTGCCGACCCTGCTGTCGGCGCAGCAGCCGCTGTCCGACCGGCATGACGAATTGCTGTTCATCGTCATCCACCAGGCCAAGGAGCTGTGGCTCAAGCAGATGCTCCACGAGGTCGATCTCGCCATCCGGCTGATCGGCGAGGGCGATTATGCGCCGGCCTACAAGGCGCTGGCACGGATCAGCCGGATCCAGTCGGTGATGACTCTGAGCTGGGATGTGCTGGCGACCCTGACCCCGGTCGATTACGCCGACTTCCGCGGCGCGCTCGGCACCTCCTCGGGCTTCCAGTCGGCGCAGTTCCGCGAACTCGAATATCGCTTCGGACTCAAGGACCCGAAATATCTCGACTATCACGAGGGCGGGAGCGAGGGGCACCGACGGCTCACCGCCGCGCTCGAGGCACCGAGCCTGTGGGACGCGGCCGAGGGCGCGCGGGAGCGGCTCGGGGCCGACAGCTGGCTCGCCGTCTATCGCGATTCGAGCCGCTGGTTCGAGCTTTACCAACTGGCCGAGAAGCTGGTCGACATCGACGACGCGCTGGCCGGCTGGCGGCACAAGCACCTGCTGACGGTCGAGCGGATCATCGGCAACAAGACCGGGACTGGCGGCTCGGCGGGCGCGCGCTACCTTGCCTCGACGCTGGAGAAGCGCGCCTTCCCCGAATTGTGGGCGCTGAGGACCCACCTGTGAGCTTCAAGCCCCTGTTCGCGCGCAGCCTCGGCGCCGCGCCCGGCCGGCTGCACATGGCCGCGCACAGCCACCACCTCTGGCCCGACGCCAGCTTCGCCGGGCAGGTCGAATGCTGGGAGGATGCCGCTCGGCTCGCCGACCGCAAATGGGAGCGGGTGATGGGCGAGCTGTGGCCCGCGGCGCAGGCCGAGGTCGCGGCCGAGCTCGGCACCCGCCGGCCGGACGGGATCGTCTTTGCCGGCAACACCCACGACTTCCTCGTCCGCTTGTGGGCGGCGGCGCCGCGCCGGGCCGGCGGCCCGCTTCGGGTGCTGACGACGCAGGGCGAGTTTCACAGTGCGCGGCGGCAGTTCGCCCGCTGGGCCGAGAGCGGCGACATCCTCCTCGAGACGGTGCCCGTCGAGCCGGTCGCAACGCTGCCCGCGCGGATGGCGGAGAAGGCGGCCTCCGCCGACCTGGTCATGGTCAGCCAGCTGATGTTCGGGACCGGCGCCTGGGTCGAGGGGCTCGCCTCCCTTGCCGCCTGTGCCGCGCCCGAGGGACCGTGGGTCGTGGTCGACGGCTATCACAGCTTCATGGCGGTCGAGACCCCGTTCGCCGGGCTCGAGGACCGCTGCTTCTTCCTCGGCGGCGGGTACAAATATGCGATGAGCGGCGAGGGGCTGGGGCTGATGCATTGCCCGCCGGGCTTCGGGCCACGGCCGCCGGTGACCGGCTGGTATGCCGAGTTCGAGGATTTGACCCTGCCGCCGGGCCAGGTCGGCTATGCCCCCGACGCGATGCGCTTCATGGGCGCGACCTTCGATCCTTCGGCGCTTTACCGCTTCCTCCACGTCCGCCGTGCGCTGGCGGCGGAGGGGCTGACGACGGCGCGGATCAGCGGCCATGTGCGGCAGCTCCAGCAGCTGCTGCTCGATCGGCTCGAGGACACGCCGCTGGGCGAAGCAGAGCTGCTTAACCCGCTCGACCCGGGGCCGCACGCGCGCTTCCTCGCCTTCCGTCACGCGCAGGCTGCCGAGTGGCAGCAGGCGCTGATGGCGCGCGACGTGGTCACCGACGTGCGCGGCGACGTGCTTCGGGTCGGGCTCGGCCTCTACCATGACGAAGAGGACGTGGACCTTTTCGCCGACGCGGTGGGGGCACTGGCCTAGGGCTTGAGCCCCTCGGCGATGAGGCGATTGGCGGCGGCGGCGACCTGGTCACCGTCCGCGACGTCCCACACTCCGAAGCGCAGGCCGAGGAAGACGTTCATCCCCATCAGCGCCCAGGCGCGGACCTCGCGATCGAGCGGGTCGGTCGCGGCGCGGACCTTGCCCCCCGCGGCGCCCTCGTCGAGCCGCTCGGCGATGCGCGCGGCGGTGGTCTCATAGTGGCGGCGGAAGCCGGCCGGGTCGACGAACTCGGCCTCGTCGATGATCCGGTAGACCTGCTGGTGCTCGCGCACGAAGGCGAGGAAAGCGGCGAGCGCCTTTTCCTCGCCCTCGAGCGTGCCGCGATGCGGTTCGAGCGCGGGGGCGACCGCGCGCTTCACCTGCTCGCTCATGTCGCCGACCAGCGCCCGGAAGACTTCGTCCTTGCTGTCGAAATAGGTGTAGAAGGTGCCGAGCGCGACCTTGGCGCGGCGGGTGATGTCGACGATCCCCGTCTCGCCGAAGCCGCGGTCGCCGAACTCGGCCAGCGCGGCGTCGAGGATCTTGCGGCGGGTGCGTTCGCCCCGCGCGGTGCGCGGCGCCTTGGCATCGTTGGTCAGCGGAAGCGGGTCGCGCGAGCGCCGCTCGAGCGTCGCGCCGGCCGCTGCGTCGCCTTCGGGACTGCTCGTCGCCTTCGCCATTACCCCCTCCACAGCCTCCCCGCTGGCCGCCGTGCCGACCGCGTCGGACCCCCGCCCGACCTCCAAGCAGGCCTGCAGCGATAAGCAGAGTTGAAAGACGATTCAAGTTTCACTATCGTGTCCTTCGTTCATCAGGGCAGGGGAGGGCCGTGTATGGGTCCGGGTGCCTGCCACTTTGGGGGAGTACCCGTTCCAATGCGCGCGACCACCTTCCGTTCGGCCCTGTTCGCCTCGGCCGCCCTGATCCTCGGCGCCGGCCCGGCGTTCGCGCAGAGCGCCGAGCAGACCAATGCCGAAGCCGCGGTGCAGCCGCCGGCGCCCGAAGCGACCGGGGCCAGCGATGCCGAGGGCCAGGACACCGCGACCAGCGAGGTGGTGGTCACCGCCCGCCGCACCGAGGAAAGCCTCCAGCGCGTGCCGCTGTCGATCTCGGCCTTCAACGAGCGTGCCCTCGACCGGCTCCAGGCAAGCGACACCACCGGGCTCCAGGGCGCGGTGCCGAACCTCAACATCGTCCAGGGCCGCGGCTCGTCCAACGCGACCAACATCTTCATTCGCGGCATCGGCCAGCCCGACGCGCTCCAGACCTTCGATCCGGCGGTCGGTGTCTATGTCGACGACGTCTACCTGTCGCGCATCCGCGGCAACCAGCTCGACCTGCTCGACGTCGAGCGGGTCGAGGTGCTGCGCGGTCCGCAGGGCACGCTCTACGGCAAGAACACCATTGGCGGCGCGCTCAAGTTCGTCACCCGCAAGCCCGGCCAGACCTTCCGCGCCAACGGCAGCGTGTCGGTCGGAAGCTTCAACCAGTTCGAGCTGAAGGGCGCGGCCTCCGGGCCCGTCTCTGACACGGTCGCCGCCGGCTTCTCGGTCCTGCGCTCGTCGCGCGACGGCTTCGTCAAGGATCCGGTCCGCGACACCCGCTATAACGACAAGGACACGATCGCGGCGCGCGCGGCGCTCGCCTTCACCCCGTCCACCACGGTCCGGATCGACCTTGCCGCCGACTATGCGCATGACGATGCGGCGCTGAACGTCGGCCGGCCGCTCAACAACCTGACCACCTTCTCGGGCGGCGTGCTGGTCCCCGACGATCCCAACAATGCCGACGGCTCGCCCGACTATGACTGGAAGGGCCGGACCACGCCGGGGCTGCCCAACTCGACCCGGCTGACCAGCCACGGAGTTTCGGCGACCGCGGCGTTCGACCTGACCGACGCGATGACGTTCAAGTCGATCACCGCGCTGCGCAAGCTCAAGACCGACGACTTCATCGACATCGACGCGACCCGCTTCGAGATCGGCGACGTGTTCGTCGGGGTCGACCAGAAGCAGTTCAGCCAGGAATTCCAGCTGACCTACAGCAGCGACCGGCTGAGCGCGGTGGCGGGCCTCTACTATCTCAAGGAGGACGTCGATTCTCACCAGGAGGCCTATGCCGACGACCTGCTCGGCCCGCTGTTCCTGAACAGCGGCTTCCTGCGCACGATCGACGACACGCTCGACACCAAGAGCTACGCCGCCTTCGCCAACGCGAGCTACGAACTGGTCGACCGGCTGCGGCTGTCGGCGGGTATCCGCTACACCCGCGAGAGCAAGGACTACGACCGGACCACCAGCACCTTCTACTCGCTGCTTCCGGCGTTCAACGCGACCTTCAACTTCCGTCCGGACAAGTACACCTGGAAGGACACGTCGCCGATGGTCAGCCTCGACTGGCAGCCGACGGATCGCACCCTCGTCTATGCGCGCGTCGCCAAGGGCTTCAAGTCGGGCGGCTTCAACGGCCGCGCCAACGATCCCGGCTCGGCGACCCGCTACGATCCCGAGACCGCCTGGTCCTACGAGGCGGGCTTCAAGGCCAGCCTGATCGACCAGCTGCGAGTCAACGGCGCGGTGTTCCACACCAACTACAAGGACTTCCAGGCGCGGGTCTCGGACAGCGACACCAGCACGATCCCGCCGACCCCGCTTCTGTCGGTGCTCAACGCCGGCAAGCTCAGGATCCGCGGCGCCGAGCTCGAAGCCGCATGGACTCCGCTGAGCGGGCTGCTGATCGACAGCCAGATCGGCTACCTCGATGCCGAGTATAAGGAGTTCGACGACGCCCGCTTCGTCGCCACCGGCGGCAGCCGCGCGTTCCAGACCCCGGCCTTCGCGCCGAAGTGGACGATGCGCTTCGGCGGCCAGTACGGCTTCGACATCGGCGGGGGCGGCCTGACCATCGGCGCCCAGACCCGCTACAAGTCGCGGACCGCGCTCGCGGTCGACAATACGCTGACCAACAGCCGGACCGAGATCGCCGGCCTGTTCCAGTCGGGCTACTGGCTGCACGACGCTCGGATCGTCTACGAACTTCCGGGCAAGAAGGTCGCCATCGGCCTCTACGGCAACAACCTCGCCGACAAGGCCTACAAGACCGACGGGCAGGAATTCAGCTCGGTCGGAGGGATCCGCACCGTCTATTACGGCGCGCCGCGGACCTGGCAGATCAAGCTGACCGCCCGCTACTAGGCGAAGCGGTCAGCCAAAGGGGCGGTCGCCACTGGCGTCGCCCCTTTTTGCTGTCTAGCGTCGGGCCTCAAGAGGAGAATGGCATGCAGGCCGAAGCCCAAACGGTGCGCAATCGCACCGCCATGATGATTGCGCTGGTGGTCTGCTACACGCTCAATTTCGTCGATCGCCAGATCATCGGGATCCTCGCCGAGCCGATTAAGCTCGACCTCGGGCTGACCGACAGCGAGCTCGGCTGGATGGGCGGCACCGCCTTCGCCCTTTTCTACACCTGCCTCGCCATTCCGCTGGCCATGCTGGCCGACCGCCGCGACCGCAGCTGGATCATCGCCAGCGGGCTGTTCCTGTGGAGCCTGATGACCGCCGCTTGCGGCCTTGCGACCAATTTCTGGCAGCTGTTCCTGGCCCGGATGGGGGTCGGGGTCGGCGAGGCCGCCGGGGTCGCTCCCGCCTACAGCCTCATTTCCGATTTCTACCCGCCCGAGAAGAGGGCGCGTGCGCTCGCCATCTTCTCGCTCGGCATTCCGATCGGCTCGGCGCTCGGCGTGCTGTTCGGCGGACTGCTCGCCGCCAAGGTCGACTGGCGCTTCGCCTTCCTCGCGATCGGCTTCGCCGGGATCCTGTTCGCGCCGATCTTCAAATATATCGTCCGCGAACCCGGGCACGGCCGCAGCGACGAGGGCCCGCGGGCCGCGGCGGCGAGCTTCGGCACTGTCTTCCGGACGCTCGCCGCCAAGCCCGCTTTCTGGTATCTGAGCTTCGGCGCGGGCACCGCCAGCCTTGTCTCCTACGGCCTCGCCTTCTGGATCCCGAGCTTCATGGCGCGCAGCTACGGGCTCGACCTCGTCGATCGCTCGATCCTCTATGCCGCCGTCGCGCTGGTCGGTGGAGCGGCCGGCATCTGGTTTGGCGGACTGCTCGGCGACCGGCTCGGCAACGCCCATCCGCGCGGCTATGCCCTGGTGCCCGCGGTCGCCTTCGCGATCACGGCGCCGGCCTACCTCATCGCCTTCGCGACCACCGACATCGTCATCACCACCATCGCCATCCTGATCCCGACCGCGCTCGGACTGACCTGGCTCGGCCCGGTGGTCACCGCCGTCACCCGGCTGGTGCCGCCCGAGATGCGCGCCACCGCCTCGGCAATGTTCCTGTTCATCAACAATCTGGTCGGGCTGGGCCTCGGCACGCTGGTGATCGGCGCCATCTCCGACGCGCTGACGGTCCGCTTCGGCGAGGAAGCGCTGCGCTATTCGGCGATGGCGACCAGCCTGCTCTACATTCTCGCGGCGCTGCTGATGCTTCTCGGAGCCCGCCGCCTGAGCCGCGATTTCGTTCCAGCGACTGCCTGAACCTAAGCAACAAAGCGCACAAATCCGCGGTTCATGCCCACTCCTGCATAAGGCGTGAGAGCCGAGAGGTCCGGAACGGGGCCTGCAACCAACCGTTGTTCGGCTCCGAAAGGAGTTTCCGATGAGGAACATCAGTATTCTCGCGGGGGCCGCGGCCCTCGCGATCGCCGGCCCTGCGCTGGCGCAAGGCAAGGGTAATGGCGGCGGCGGCCCGAAGGGCGGCGGCGGTGTCCCGGCCAAGGTCGAACGTGGTGGCGGCGGCGGCGGCAATGGCGGCGGCCCCAAGATGCAGCGCGGCGGCGGTGGCGGCGGTGGCCAGCAGGTCCAGCGCGGCAATGGCGGCGGCGGTGGCCAGAAGGCCATGCGCGGCGGTGGCCAGCAGCGTGCCGAACGCCAGCAGATGCGTGGTCCCGA
This sequence comes from Sphingomonas swuensis, assembly GCF_039538045.1. Classification (NCBI taxonomy): domain Bacteria; kingdom Pseudomonadati; phylum Pseudomonadota; class Alphaproteobacteria; order Sphingomonadales; family Sphingomonadaceae; genus Sphingomonas; species Sphingomonas swuensis. The sequence continues at coordinate 213,383 of NZ_BAABBQ010000001.1, forward strand.
GCGCCAGCAGGTCCGCGGTCCTTCGCGCCGCGACGTCGCCGACGCGCGCCCGCAGAAGGCCCAGAAGATGCAGAAGGCCGATCGTCGTCCGATCCGCGAGGCTCGTGACAACGGCCCGCGCGGCAAGGCGGGTCGCGAGATCCAGCAGCGCGAGATCCGCGGTAATGGCGGGGACCGCACGGTCCTGCGCGATGTCCGCGTCGCCGATCGCAACAGCTTCCGCACGGTCCAGGTCGATCGCAACCGCGACTATTACAACTCGCCGGCGTTCCGCACGACCGGGCTGGTCGACGGCTGCCCTCCGGGGCTCGCGGCGAAGAACAACGGCTGTCTGCCCCCGGGTCAGGCCAAGAAGTATGTCGGCGCCGCGGTTCCGGCCTTCCTCGGCACGGCCCTTCTGCCGCCGCTCTACCAGAGCTGGTATCCGGACAATGACGATTATTACTACCGGACGTACGACGACTACGTCTACCGGATCGACCGCGACCGCAACTATGTCGACGGCTTCTTCCCGATGTATAACGACTACAGCGGTTCCTATTACGTCGGCGCGGCCTACCCGCAGGACTATCTCGGCTACTACAATGTGCCGGCGCAGTATCAGCCGTGGTACGCCGACAATAACGACTACTACTATCGCTACGGCGACGGCGCGATCTACCAGGTCGACCGTCAGGGCGGCGTGATCGAGAGCATCGTCTCGCTTCTCGCGGGCGACTTCGGGGTCGGCCAGCCGCTCCCGACCGGCTACGACGTCTACAACGTGCCTTACGACTATCGTGACCAGTATGCGGACACCCAGGACAATTGGTACCGCTACAACGACGGCAACATCTACGAGGTCGATCCGACGACCCGGATCGTCCAGGCCATCGTGGAGACTCTGGTCTGATGCGCGCCCGACTGATCGTACTCGGCACCACCGCCCTCCTGCTCGCCGCTTGCGGGCAGGGGGGTGAGGGCAACAATGCCGTTGCCAACGGCGGGGCGGAGGGCAGCAATGCCGCCGCTCCGGCCGCAGGCAATCTTGCCGCCGTCCTCGGCACCGACCCGCGCTTCACCGCGCTGGTCGCGGCGGCCGGAATGACCCCGGTGTTCGAAGGCAAGACGCCCTATACGGTGCTCGCACCGACCAGCCAGGCGCTCGACGCGCTTCCGGCCGGGACGCTCGAGCGGCTCCAGCAGCCGGCCGGCAAGGCCGAACTGACCGGCCTCCTGCGCCGTCACGTCCTTCCCGGCACCATCCTCGCCGCCGACCTTACCCGGGCGGTCGAGAGCGGTGGCGGCAAGGCGACCCTTGCGAGCATGGCCGGCGACCCGTTGACCGTGACCCGCTCGGGCAACGGGCTGAAGATCGCCGATTCGTCGGGCAAGGGCGCGATGATCGTCGGCGGCGAGAGGATCGCGAGCAACGGCGTCGTGCACACCATCGACGCGGTCCTCCCGGCACCGGCGCAAGCTGCTCCGTAAGGGACCTACCATTTTCTCCAGCAAGCAGCAGGGTTGATCCGAAGCGGACTCAACCCTGCTGGCGCTTGGGGAACAGGAAGTGAACACACCGGCGGCCGGATCGCTGGAGTGAGTTCCCCCCATGCGCATGATGCGCCTCTTGCCGGCGTCCGGCTTGCTTGTCCTGTCCGTCCTGTGCCTTGCCGCGGGAGGGATCGCCGCCCCAGCCCTGCTGGGCGCGCTCCTGCCGGTCCTGCTCGTCGTGGCCCTTGCCGCCGAATGGATGCGGACCCGCGATGCCCTCAGGCTGAGCGAGGAGCAGTATCGCTGGCTTGCCGACCATAGCAGCGGCCTGGTCCTCCGCCTCGCCGACAATGGGGAGACCCGCTTCGCCACCGGAGCAGCGCACCGCCTGCTCGGAGTGGACCCGCGTCTGCTCGAAGGGACGGCCGTCAGCGAGAGCATCCACGAAGAGGACCGTGCCCGCTTCCGAACGGCGATTGACCGGACGTTGCGCAACGGCGAGGCCGTGACCTGCGTTCGCCTCCGCCACGCCTGCGGCCAGCATCGCTGGGTGGAGGCGCACGTCCGGCTCGCGAATTCGCGGGACCCGGAACGTGACGGAACGACCCTCGTCGCCACCCTCCACGACATCCACCAGCGCCGCACCGCCGAACTCCTCGCCGCAGAGAGCGCCAACCGGCTGCGCGAGACCAACCGCCTGCTGCTGATGGCCGAACAGCTCGCCTCGCTCGGCCACTGGGTGTTCGACAGCGACGCCGGCGAGCTGCTGCTCTCGCCGGAGGCGGCGACCATGCTCGGACTGTCGGAATTGACCATCGCCCCGCGCGCGGCGCTGGCGCTCGTCGAGGGAGGCGACCGCAATGACCTGCGCCGGGCGCTCCTCCTCGCGCTCCGCCGCGACGAGCCGGTCGAGTGCATCGTCCACTGCGCAGGCGAGGGCGCGAGCGGAGAGCGGACGCTGCAGCTGCGGATCCAGCGCCGCGGGAGCGACGATCGCGCGCCGGCGCTGTTCGGGGTGATTAGCGACATCACCGACAAGCTGGAGTCCGAGCATCGCCTCGTCGCCGCCCTCGCCGAGGCGCGCAGCGCGGCCGAGTTCCGCAAGCAGTTCCTCGCCACCATGAGCCACGAGATCAGGACTCCGATGACAGGGGTGGTCGGAATGATCGAACTGCTGTGCGACAATCCCGCCCCGGCCGAACGCAAGCTCTACCTCGACACGCTGCGCCAGTCGGCCGACCTCCTGATGAAGGTGCTCAACGACGTGCTCGACTTCAGCAAGGTCGATGCCGGCCAGATGCACTTCGCCGACGAGCCGTTCGACCTCGGGCAGACGCTGCTCGCCACGCTTCGGCTGTTCGACCGCGCGGCGAGCGCGCGCGGCATCGACCTTCGGATCGTCGCCCCGGCACCGGGCGCGCGCTGGCTTCGCGGCGATCCGCTGCGGCTCCAGCAGGTGGTCAGCAACCTCCTCAGCAATGCGATCAAGTTCAGCGAGCGGAGCGCGGTCGTGCTGCGCTGTTCGCTCAGCCCGCGGGCGGGCGGGAGGGTCGCGCTGCGGCTGTCGGTCGAGGACAAGGGCGCGGGCATTCCGGCCGACGTCCAGGAGCAGCTGTTCGAGCCGTTCGTGCAGGGCGCTTCCGCCGCGGGGCGTGGCGGGACCGGGCTCGGCCTCGCCATCTGCCGCCGCCTGGTCGACGGAATGGGCGGGACGATCGCGCTCCGCTCGGCGATCGGCAAGGGAAGCAGCTTCACCGTCGCGTTGACCCTTCCGGTCGCCACGCCGCGACGGGCAGCCTCCGACATGGATGACGCCCAGCCGAATGAGCGTCCGCTCGACCTGCTCCTCGCCGAGGACAATCCGGTCAACCAGCTGCTGGTCACCGCATTGCTCAAGCGGATGGGCCACCGGGTCACCTGCGCCGGCGACGGGGAGAGCGCCGTCGAGCTCGCCGGGCGGCGGCGCTTCGACCTCGTCCTGATGGACATGCAGATGCCGCGTTGTGACGGGCTGACCGCGACTGCCCGGATCCGCTCGGGCGACGGTCCGAACCGGGCGACCCCAATCATCGCGCTCACCGCCGACGCGACGGGCGATCGGCGCTCGCTCTATGCCGAGCAGGGGGTCAACCTGCTGCTGACCAAGCCGGTCGACAGCGGAGCGCTCGCCGCCGCCCTCGCCAGTCTCGCCGCGCCCGGCGAGCCGGCATCGGCCTGCGTGGCCCGAAGCGACGGCGCTCCGCCCCCGCTCGACGGAACCACCCTCGACGAACTTCGCGCGCTGCTCGGGCCGGCGCGGCTCGACGGACTGCTGGCCCTGCTGTCCGCCGAGCTCGAGGAGCGGCCCCGAGCGATCCGCGACGCGCTCGCCGACCGTGCGCTCGACCGGGCCGGGGCCGAGGCCCACAGCCTCAAGGGCGCCGCCGCCAACCTCGGGGCCTGCGTCGTCGCCGCCGCCGCCGAGGAACTCGAGGAAGCGGTCCGCGCCGCCGAGGACGATCGCCAAACCGACCTTGGCCCCGTCCTGCGCCGGCTCATGGTCGCGGTCGACGAGGCCCGTGAGGCGATCGGTGCGCGTGCGCAGGCCGATCGGGCGCTTGCCGTCAATGGCTGAGCAGCACCGCGTCGGGTTCGGCCGGGACCGCGCGGGAAGGCATGCGCGAAAGGCGCTCCGAGGCCTCTTCCACCGCTCTCTTCCCCCGCTATAACGGCAGGCCAACAACCGCCGAGCGGGGCCATGAAGGCCGACGCCGGCTCCGGGGCAAAAGGGCAGACCAGTCACATGAAGGCGACCATCGAACGGGCCACCCTCCTCAAGAGCCTCAGCCACGTCCAGTCGGTGGTCGAGCGCCGCAACACCATCCCGATCCTGTCCAACGTGCTGCTCGACGCGCGCGAGGACGGCTCGCTTCGGCTGATGGCGACCGACCTCGACCTTCAGGTCGACGAGAGCGTCGCCGCCAACGTCGCCACCGCCGGCGCGACCACCGTCTCGGCCCACACCTTCTTCGACATCGTCCGCAAGCTGCCCGAGGGCAGCCAGGTCGAGCTGACCGCCGCCGACGGCAAGATGCAGGTCGTCGCCGGGCGCGCGCGCTTCAACCTCTCGACCCTTCCGCGCGACGACTTTCCGGTGATCGCCGAGGGCGAACTTCCGCACCGCTTCGAGCTACCCGCGGCGACGCTTCGCCAGATCATCGACAAGACCCGTTTCGCCATCTCGTCGGAAGAGACCCGCTACTATCTGATGGGCATCTTCCTCCACGTCGCCGACGACATGCTCAAGGCGGCCGCGACCGACGGCCACCGGCTGGCGCGGGTCACCGTCGCCAAGCCCGAGGGCGCCGACGGAATGCCCGACGTGATCGTGCCGAAGAAGTGCGTCGGCGAGCTGCGCAAGCTGCTCGACGAGGTCGAGGGCACGGTCGAGGTGTCGCTGTCCTCGACCAAGATCCGCTTCGTGCTCGGCCATGCGGTGCTGACCAGCAAGCTGATCGACGGCAGCTTCCCCGACTACAACCGGGTGATCCCGACCGCCAACGACAAGCTGCTCAAGCTCGATCCGGCCAGCTTCAAAGCGGGCGTCGACCGCGTCGCGACCATCGCCAGCGAGAAGACCCGCGCGGTCAAGATCAGCCTCGACCGCGACCGCGTCACCCTCTCGGTGACCAGCCCGGAGAATGGCCTCGCCACCGAGGAACTCGCCGCCGACTACAGCTCCGACGGGCTCGAGATCGGGTTCAACGCGCGCTATCTCCTCGACATCCTCGGCGAGATCGACGGCGATACGGTCGAGGTCCACCTCGCCGACGCCGCCGCCCCGACCCTGCTTCGCGAGAACGACAAGTCGGCGGCGCTCTACGTGCTGATGCCGATGCGGGTCTGATTTCCCGTCCTTCCCTGCCCGGCGCGGCCGGGTCGGGGAGGACGTCGCCCGCTCAATTGCGTGGTGGTGCCGGCTGGCGCCCGACCTTCTCCACCACCGCGAGGATCGCGCGCGCCGCCACCTCGGGCTGGTCGAGCTGGATGTAGTGGCCCGAGCCCGTGACCAGCCGATGGGTGCCGCGCCGCGACAGCGCCGCCGTCTCGCGGTGGAGCAGCAGGCCCTGCTCGGCATTCACCCGGTCGACCGGGTCGTCCGATTGTTCTTCCTGGTGGGTCAGCACCGCGACCGGCTTGTTGCCCAGCATCCCCGGCCGGAACAGCCTGGCGTAGACGCCGTCGGCTGACGGGTCGGCATAGACGCACCAGGCGATCTCCGAATATTGCGCCGCCTGGTAGGTCGGGGTCGAATGGATCCGCCGCCGTTCGGCATTGGCCTCGTCCCCGAGCGCCGGCCGGTCGGGGTCGGCGCAGCGCCGCCAGTCGGGCGCCGCCGGATCGAGCCCACCCGCCGCCTTCGCCCGCTCCGCGCAGCCACGATATTTCTCCACCAGCGCCGGAAAGAAGCTGCGGTCGGCCAGCTCGGCCCTGGCGGCATTGGCGACGCCATGCTTCGCGCCTAGCGGCCCGCGGGTCCGCTCCCAGCTCCGTTCCTCGCTCGGGTCGAGCAGCACCAGCCCGGCGACGTCCTGCGGGAAGAGTGCGGCGGCCAGCTTGACGTGGAAGCCGCCGAGCGAATGGCCGACCAGCACGACCGGCTGCCTGAAGCCGGCCCCGTCGATCATTGCGTGAAGGTCGCTGGCGATCGCGAAGGGCGTGCGCGGCCCTGGCGCCGGATCGCTCCTGCCGAGCCCGGCGCGGTCGTAGGCGCAGGCCCTCGCCCGGCCCGCGATCCGCTGCTGGAGCGCGGTCCAGACGATCGACCAGTCGCTTCCACCCGAATCGAACAACACGGTGACGGGACCTTCACCGGCGCAGCGCAGGAACAGGGATCGACCCTGCGCCACTTCCAACTTGCGCTCGGTGAAGGGGGCGGGGGCTCCGGTCCCGGACGGAGCGAGGGCGGCCAGCGCCAGTGACAAGGCACTCATCATTGATGGAAAGCTCCACGGCTCAAGCCCAGGAAAGTGGGACGACGGGAGCCATCAGGCACGATCCCGTTTCGCTTGACCATCCCCTTTTGGCGGTCGGCTCTGGCTCGAACCAGCACCAGGAGCGGCGGCTGTCTCCCTTCGAACCGTGGCGGGCATCCGAGCTCAATGTCCGCTTTCGACCCATTGCGGACATTGGCCAGTAATGCCTACGGTGCTTGGACCAGCTCTTTAGGAGAAACGATGCTCACGCTTGACCGCATCCGGGTAGCTCTGGCTGGGGTTGCGGTCGGGTTGATGATCGCCGTGTTCTACCTTCGCGGGTTAAGAACCGACGGCGACTTGCTCGATGAGCTTCGCGACGGGGCACTCCTCTTCGTTGTTATAAGTCTTGGACTCTCACTCTGGCAGAGCAGAAAGGCCAAGAGGCAAAGCGCGGCTTAGTCCGCTTCCCACCCAAAGCGGACAGTCCGGTTTTACCCATTGCGGGCATTCAGCGGGTCACTTGCTGGTAGCTAATCCTGACCCCCGAAACCTCATCGTCTTGCTCGAACAGGCGTGACTTGGCCGCGTAGCTTATGAGCAAATGGTCTGGCGCAAGCCATTTGACCTCTGCCCACGGGCCGCCCCATTTACCGGCTACGGCTGCACCATGATCGTCGTCAGCGCGAAAGGTGTTGCCGCCCCCGGTCGGCTGGTCTCCGTGCTCGACCACCGAGACTTGAGTTGAGAAGCCGGTGGTCGCGCCACAATCTCGCTGGAACAAGACGGCGCTATGTAGCCCGTCTGGAGCATCTGCGCGGTTGATTATGCTGTTCGAGCACCCATCCGAGCACCCGCTCAGAACCAACACGCCTGCTGCTAAAATGCCGGTTCTCAGCATGACCTCAGGTGTAACCGCCGCTAATTCAGCGTCAATGTCCGCTTTCCACCCGTTGCGGGCATTGAATTGTGTACGGTAGTCTCCGCACCGGATGCAAAGAGCACCATCCGGTGACCTGGCTTCCAGCTGGAGCGTCCACGATGAATACCAAGGCTATCGTTGAGAGATTACTCACCTTCGCCGCTGGTTCAGGCTTCACCCTGACAATTCTTCATTTCAGTGGCATCAATGGGTTGGATAACTACTTCTTCTGGGTCACGGGCGCTCTCCTGTGCCTCACACTTTGGAGTGCCGTTTTTAGGTGGCGGCAGCAGGATATGAACCGCAACGTTTAGGCCCGCTTTCCACCCACAGCAGACAGTCCGCTCGCGAACTAAGCGGACATTCCGGCGACAGGAGGCTGCGTCATGCTTCTGGTTGATTGCGCCGGTCCCAGCGCTCAATTGCGACCGCGCCCATGAAGGGGAGGGCAGCGGATGTGAGGGCAGCGAAAGTCCCGGTAACGAATAGGAGAAGATGCTCAACCCGCTCGCTTATGGGTTCACCCATAACAAGGCCGGAGTTCCCACTCGTATTCTTGAGGGCGAGCAGCGCTTGGCCGAAGCCAATCAGAAAAATCACGAAGCTAACGATGAACAAGGTCATCGACGCATGTCGCATTGCAGCTTTGTAAATTCTCATAGAAACCTCGCTGTCCGGTCGATTCATCATCGCCATCGCGCATAGATTAGCAATGTCCGCTTCCCACCCATTGCGGACTTCCTTGCCACCGCTACCCTCCTTGCATGAGTGAGCGGTACGAAGGGGGCCTCGACCGGGCCGACCGATGGGGTTGCGGCGTGGCCATGGTGGTGGGCGTTCCGCTGTTTGCGTTTCTGGTCCTGCTCGATGCCCTCGGCGACTGCGCTCCCGATGCAGCCTGCCGGAGGGGTTTCCTGCTCATGGTTCTTGTGCCGACGCTCCTCATCGCGGGTGCGGCGGGGCTTGGCATTCGGCACCTGATCAGGCGCAGAGAAGGCGAGCGCTGACGACCCGCCTTCGACCGGGCTCGCGGCTTTCGAACCGCGTCTGCCTGACGGTCCATCGGCCCCGTTGAACCCCTTGAGCGGGCAGGCTATTCCCGCACCGTGCAGGCTGCCGCCGACTATTACGCCGTCCTCGGCGTCGCGCCCGAGGCCGAGAGCGGGGCGATCCGGATGGCCTATCGCAACCTCATGCGCCGCCACCATCCGGACGTGAACCCGTCGGACGACGCCGCGGCCCGGGCGACCGAGATCAACGAGGCCTACGACTGCCTCGGCGATCCGGACAAGCGCGCGGCCTACGACCGGCAGCGGAGCAAGGGCAGCGAGGCGCCCACCTTCACCGCCGGCGCCTCCGCGGCCCCGCGACGGTCGAACTGGCAGCCGCACCACGTCTATCGCCCGATCGAACCCGATCCCCTGCCCAAGAAATGGAGCCGGATCAGCCTCGGACTCGCCTCCGTGCTGACCGCGGTGATCTTCGCGCTGACCTCGGCGACGCCGCCGCCGATTCCGCTTCCCCCGCCGCCGGTGACGATGGTCGGGATCCCGCCCCAGGCGGAGCCCGACCCTCCGCGCTGCGAGGCAACGGAGGTTGCGGTCGGCACCAAGTGCGTTCCCTCCGCCCCGAAGCGGTAGCGACTGGAAGAGCCGGGCCGTCTCTGCTTAACGATGGGGCGAAATGAGCCATCCGACCAGTCCCGACGCCGTCCCCGCTTCGCCCAGCGGCACCCGCATGTGGCTCTACAAGCGGCCATTCCGCCTCGGCCTCGACCACGAGTGCATGGTGCTGGTCGATGCCCGAACGACCGGGCTGTTCAGCTCGCTGTGGGTCGACGGAAGCTTCGTCGCGGAGGACGCTACTCCCGCGCATGGCGCCGAAGCGGTGCGCAACCACCGGCTTGCCGCCACCCTGCCCGACGGTCGCGTACTGGTGGTCGAGGCGGGCTACATCAGCATCGGGAGCGTGGGCATCGCAGCCCGGCTCGACGGAGCGCTGGTCCATGAAAGCCATCCCGGCCGCCGGATCGCCTTCCCCGAGCGCTTCGCCAAGGCGCTGACCGACCGCAACCAGGCGGGGCAGGCGGCCTATGATCCCGGCAAGCTGGCCCGCAACAAGGTGCCGATCGCGGTCGACATCGCCACCGGCATCCTGTTCTTCGTCGTCGCCAAGCTGACCGACCTCAAGACCGCCGCGCTGGTCGGGGCGGCGGTCGGCCTGTCGCTGGTGGTGATTCAGCGCTTCGTCAGGGTCGACCTCGTCGGCGGGATGATGCTGTTCGGCGTGTTCATGCTACTGCTTTCGGCAGGCTTCGCGATCGCCTTCGACGACGAGGAGATCATCAAGCAGCGCTCGACCATCATCGGGCTGATCGGAGCGGGCTGCTTCCTGTTCGACGGGCTTGTGCTGAATGGCCGGAAGCTCGGCGCCGGGGTCAACCGCTACCTTGCCTTCACCGACGTGGACGAGCGCCGGCTGGCGATCGCCATGGGGCTGGTCGCGGCGGCGATGGCGGGCGGCAACTGGGTGGCGGTCAAGCTGCTCTCGACCGACGCCTGGCTGTTCTACACCACCTTCCTCGATCTTCCGCTGAGCATGGGACTGGTGATCTGGGCGATGCACTGGGCGCGCTCCGGGCGGCCTGCCGTCACCGCCTGAGGTGCTCGCCCGGCTGACCCTGACCGACTTTCGCAACCATGCCGGGCTCGAGCTCCGGCCCGGGCCGGGGTTCGTCTGCCTCCACGGCGAGAATGGCGCGGGCAAGACCAACATCCTCGAGGCGGTGTCGATGCTCGCCCCGGGGCGAGGCCTGCGCGGAAGCGCGCTCGGCGAGATGGCGCGGAGCGACGGGCCGGGCGGATGGGGCGTGAGCGCCGAGCTTCTCCCCTCCCGCTCGCGGGAAGGGTTGGGCGATAGCGACATGCCCTCTCTCCAACCCCTTCCCGCAAGCGAGAAGGGGAGTGTCATCGGCACCGGCACGCTGGCCACCGCGCCCGAGCGGCGGGTCGTCCGGATCAACTCGGCGGCGGCGGCGGTGAACAGCCTCGCCGAGTGGCTGGCGGTGGTCTGGCTGACCCCGGCGATGGACCGGCTTTTCACCGGGCCGGCAAGCGACCGTCGTCGCTTCCTCGACCGGCTGGTGCTGGCGCTCGAGCCCGGGCACGCCCACCATGCCGCCCGCTACGATGCCGCGATGCGCGCCCGCAACAAGCTGCTGGCCGAGCCCGAGGGCGCCGATCCGCAGTGGCTGGCGGCGCTCGAGACCGGGATGGCCGAGCATGGCGAGGAGCTCGCCGCGGCGCGTGGCCGGACGGTGGCGGGGCTGGCCGAGCGGCTGGTCGCGACCCCCGACGACCGCTTCGCAAAGGCGACGATCGCGCTCGACGGCGGCGAGGGCCGCGACCTTGCCGCGACGCTCCGGGCCAATCGCGGGCGTGACGCGGCGGCCGGGCGGGCGACCGAGGGGCCGCACCGGCAGGATCTGCTGGTGACCCACGCCGCCAAGGCCCAGCCCGCGGCGCGCTGCTCGACCGGGGAGCAGAAGGCGCTGCTTCTCGGCCTCGTCCTCGCCCACGCCGATCTCGTTGCCGCGCGCCGCGGAGCGCCGCCCTTGCTGCTGCTCGACGAGGTCGCGGCGCATCTCGATCCCGGCCGCCGCGCCGCACTGTTCGAGCGGCTCGAGGGGCGCGGGCAGGTGTGGATGACGGCGACCGAGGCGGCGCTGTTCGAGGGGGTCGGAGACGCGACCATGGTGCACGTCGGCCGGGCCTGAGTGGACAAGAGCGGGGTCTTCACCTATATGGCCCGCAGCGAGACGCCACAAAGCGGCGTGATCGGCAGCCTTCGGGCGCCGGCCCGCGTCTCGGTTCACCCAATAAGTTCTCCACGTCACGCGGGGTTCTTGAGCAACCCAGCTCCTGACCGCGGTCCTTCGCGGTCGGGCGCACCACGTTGGATATACAGATGAATTTCGAACAACTCGGGCTTTCGACGCCCCTTCTCAACGCGCTTGCCGCGAAGAATTACACCGTTCCCTCGCCGATCCAGGCGCAGGCCATTCCCTACGTCCTCGACGGACGCGACCTGCTCGGCATCGCCCAGACCGGCACCGGCAAGACCGCGGCCTTCATGGCGCCTTCGCTGCAGCGGCTCGCCGCCAATCGTCCGGCCTTCCTCAAGCCGGGCCAGATCCGCATGCTGGTGCTCGCCCCGACGCGTGAGCTCGCAAGCCAGATCGCCGCAAACGCCGAGGCCTATGGCGCTCAGCTCAAGACCACCGTCGGCGTGATCTTCGGCGGCGTTGCCAACGCCAAGAGCCTTCGCACCGTTCAGCGCGGCCTCGACGTGCTGGTCGCGACCCCCGGCCGCCTGCTCGATCTCGTAGACCAGCGCGCGATCAACCTTCGCGAGCTCGAGATCCTGGTGCTCGACGAGGCCGACCAGATGCTCGACCTCGGCTTCATCCACGCGCTCCGCAAGATCGTGAAGATCATCCCGGCCAAGCGCCAGACGCTGTTCTTCTCGGCGACCATGCCGAAGACGATCAAGCAGCTCGCCGACGAATATCTGAAGAACCCGGCCGAGGTCGCGGTGACCCCGGTCGCCACCACCGCCGAGCGGGTCGAGCAGCGGGTCACCTTCGTCAACCAGGCCGAGAAGACCGCGCTCCTCACCCTGTTCTTCCAGAACGGCAAGGACGTCGAGCGGACTCTGGTGTTCAGCCGGACCAAGCATGGCGCCGACAAGATCGTCCGGATGCTCGGCGCCTCGGGGATCGCCGCCAACGCGATCCACGGCAACAAGAGCCAGCCGCAGCGCGAGAAGGCGCTCGAAGCGTTCCGCGACGGCAGCGTCCCGATCCTGGTCGCGACCGACATCGCGGCGCGCGGGATCGACATCCCGGGCGTCAGCCACGTCGTCAATTACGACCTGCCGAACGTGCCCGAGCAATATGTCCACCGGATCGGCCGCACCGCGCGCGCCGGGGCGGACGGGATCGCGATCGGCTACTGCGACCGCGAGGAGCGGCCCTACCTCAAGGACATCGAGAAGCTGACCCGCCAGAAGCTGACCGAGGAAGCGCTTCCGCAGGGCTTCATGCAGGCCGTCGAGGCGCTGAAGCGCCTCAAGCCCGAACCCAAGCGCGAGCCGCAGCAGAACCAGCGCAACCGCCGCAACGAGAGTGGCGCCCGGGGCCATCCGCGCGACCCGCAGCGCTACGGCCTGCCGCGCAATGATCCGCGCGCCGACATGCCCGAGGATCGCAGCGGTCCGCGCGAGGGCGGTCGCTCGATGCGCGGCGTTCCCGGTGCGAGCCGCGGCCCGGTCGGCAATCCTGCGCGCCCGCAGGCGCCCTCGGGCGGCCAGCAGCAGCAGCGACACGGCGGGCAGCGTCCGGCCGGTGGTGCGAGCGGTGGTGCTGGCGGCGGCCGTCCGGGTGGCGGCCAGCGTCGCCGCGGTCCCGGCAACGGCGGCGGTAACGGCGGTCAGCGCCGCGCCGGCTAAGCCTCACCCATCGACGATGTTAACGGCCGGGGCCGGGATCTTCCAAGGTCCCGGCCCTCGTCGTTTCGGCCGGGGCTGCCCTCACGCGCGCATACGCACGCGCACGTGACTTCCGGGGCCACTCCGCTATAGGTTTTCCATGGCAGAAGAAGCGAACCAGAACTCCTACGGCGCCGACAGCATCAAGGTCCTCAAGGGCCTCGACGCGGTGCGCAAGCGGCCCGGCATGTACATCGGCGACACCGACGACGGCTCGGGCCTGCACCACATGGTATTCGAGGTCAGCGACAACGCCATCGACGAGGCGCTCGCCGGCCATTGCGACCGGATCCTGATCCAGCTTAACCCCGACGGTTCGGTCACGGTCGAGGACAACGGGCGCGGCATCCCGACCGGGATCCACGCCGAGGAAGGGGTGTCCGCGGCCGAGGTCATCATGACCCAGCTCCACGCCGGCGGTAAGTTCGAGAACACCAGCGACGACAATGCCTACAAGGTGTCGGGCGGCCTCCACGGCGTCGGCGTGTCGGTGGTGAACGCGCTCAGCGAATTCCTCGACCTCACCATCTGGCGCGACGGGCAGGAGCATTACATGCGCTTCGCCCACGGCGATGCCGTCGCCCCCCTGAAGGTCGTCGGCCCCGCGCCCGAAGGCAAGAAGGGGACGCAGGTCACCTTCCTGCCGTCGCCCGCGACCTTCAAGATCACCGACTTCGACTTCGAGAAGCTCGAGCATCGCTATCGCGAGCTCGCCTTCCTCAACTCGGGCGTGCGGCTCGTCCTCGCCGACGCGCGGCACGAGGAGCGCAAGGAAGTCGAGCTCTTCTACGAAGGCGGCATCGCGGCCTTCGTGAAGTATCTCGACCGCGCCAAGACGCCGCTCTTCCCCGATCCCATCGCCATCTCGGCGGTGCGCGACGGAATCGGCATCGACGTCGCGCTCGAGTGGAACGACAGCTATTATGAGAACGTCCTTCCGTTCACCAACAACATCCCGCAGCACGACGGCGGCACCCACCTGGCGGCCTTCCGCGCGGCGCTGACCCGCACCGTCAACGGCTATGCCGAGAAGTCCGGCATGCTGAAGAAGGAGAAGGTCACCCTCACCGGCGACGACATGCGCGAAGGCCTGACCGCGATCGTCTCGGTCAAGCTGCCCGATCCCAAATTCTCGAGCCAGACCAAGGACAAGCTGGTCTCCTCCGAAGTGCGCCAGCCGCTGGAAGCGCTGATGAGCGACAAGATGACCGAGTGGCTCGAGGAGAATCCGGTCAACGCGCGCGCGATCATCCAGAAGATCATCGATGCCGCCGCCGCCCGCGAGGCCGCCAAGCGCGCCCGCGAGCTGACCCGCCGCAAAGGGGTGATGGATATCGCCTCGCTGCCGGGCAAGCTCGCCGACTGCCAGGAGCGCGATCCGGCCTTGTCCGAACTGTTCCTCGTCGAGGGCGATTCGGCCGGTGGCTCGGCCAAGCAGGGCCGCAACCGCCAGAACCAGGCGATCCTTCCGCTGCGCGGCAAGCTGCTCAACGTCGAGCGGGCGCGCTTCGACCGGATGCTGTCGAGCCGCGAGATCGGGACGATCATCCAGGCGCTCGGCACGGGGATCGGCCGCGAGGAGTTCAACCTTTCCAAGCTGCGCTATCACAAGATCGTGATCATGACCGACGCCGACGTCGACGGCGCGCACATCCGCACCCTGCTGCTGACCTTCTTCTACCGCCAGATGCCCGAGCTGATCGAGGCCGGGCACCTGCTGATCGCCCAGCCGCCGCTCTACAAGGTCGCGCGCGGCCGCTCGGAGGTCTACCTCAAGGACGACGCCCAGCTCGACGACTATCTGGTCGACGCCGGGCTCGAGGGGCTTCAGCTCGAGAGCTCGGGCGAAGTCCGCCAGGGCGCCGACCTCAAGAGCCTCGTCGACCATGCGCGTCGGATGCGGACCCTGCTCCGCTATGCTCCCAAGAAGTACGACCCCGCGCTGCTCGAGGCGCTGGCGCTGGCCGGCGCGCTCGATCCCGAGCTGAGCGAAGGCGGGCGCCGCGAGGCGATCGGCAAGGTCTCCGACTGGCTCCAGCTCGGCGATCCCGAAGGCAAGTGGTCGGGCGAACTCGCGACCGAGGGCGGCTATCTCCTCCGCCGCCTGTGGCGCGGGGTGACCGATGTCACCATCGTCGAGCCGAGCTTCATCACCTCGGCCGAGGCGCGCAAGCTCCACACGCTGGCCGGCGAGCAGCGCGACACCTATGCGCGACCCTCGACGCTTCGCACCATGAAGAAGGGCACCGCGGTCGAGGCCGAGCCGACCGTCGGACCGGGCGAGGGCGAGGAGGCTGCCGAGCAGGCCGCCGCCGACACCAAGGGCAAGCCCGCGAGCATCACCCGTCCTAGCGAACTGCTCGACGCGGTGCTCGGGGCCGGCCGCAAGGGGCTGTCGATCCAGCGCTACAAGGGGCTGGGCGAGATGAACGCCGAGCAGTTGTGGGAGACGACGCTCGATCCGGCGAACCGCTCGCTGCTGCGGGTCGAGGTCGGCCAGGCCGACGTCGCCGACGAGATCTTCTCGCGCCTGATGGGCGAGGTCGTCGAACCGCGCCGCGAGTTCATCCAGGACAACGCGCTGAGCGTGGCCAATCTGGACGTCTAGGGAACGGCTCTCCGGGCGAGCGCTTTAGGGATTCCAGTGAGCGCACCAATCGTCACCCTCGCGAGCTACAACATGCGAAAGGCGCTCGGCACCGACCGGCGCCGCGATCCGCATCGCGTGCTCCACGTGCTCGAAGAGATCGGGGCGGACATCGTCGCGCTCCAGGAGGCCGATCGTCGGACGGGCGGGCGCGCCTCGGCGGTGCCGCACGAGCTGTTCGAGGCACATTCGCCCTATCGCCCGGTGCCGCTGGGCGTGAAGAACCGGCGCATGTTCGACGCGATGCCGACGGTCTCGGCGCGGGTCGACGAATTCCTCAAGGTCGATACGCGCAACATCGGCTGGCACGGCAACGCGATCCTGGTGAAGAGCCATGTCGGCGTGCTCGACGTCGCCGCGCTGCAGCTTCCGACGCTCGAGCCGCGTGGGGCGGTGCTGGCCGAGCTGCTGGTCGGCGACCGGCCGATCCGGGTGGTCGGGCTCCACCTCGACCTCAGCGGCCTGTGGCGCCGCCGGCAGATGCAGGCGATCCTCGCGGCGGTGCGAGCGCGCCCGCACAAGATGCCGACGGTGCTGATGGGCGACACCAACGAGTGGCGTGCCGCGGCGGGCTGCCTGAGGGACCTCGACGGCGATTTCCGCATCGCCCCGACGGGTCCGAGCTTCCATGCCCGGCGGCCGGTGGCGGTGCTCGACCGAATCATCGTCGACAAGGAGCTGCGGATCGAGGCGGCCGGGGTGCACCACAGTGCCCATGCCCGGCTTGCCAGCGACCATCTGCCGATCTGGGCGAGGGTCGGCTTCTAGGCGGCCTTGCCCTGGATCGCGCGCTGGCGTCGGCGCTGGACACTGGAGCCGATCCCCATCGCCTCGCGATACTTGGCGACGGTTCGCCGGGCGAGCACGAAGCCCTGCTCCTTGAGCAGGTCGACCAATGCGTCGTCGCTCAGAACCTCGGTCTCGGCCGCGACCAGCTTGCCGATCGCCGCCTTGACCGCCTCCGCCGACGCGCCCTCGCCATCGTCCGCGGCGACTCCGCTCGAGAAGAAGTAGCGCAGCTCGAAGAGGCCATGCTCGCACAGCAGGGTCTTGGCCGAGGCGACCCGGCTGACGGTGCTCTCGTGCATCTCGACCGCCTCGGCGACGCGGGTCATGGTAAGGGGGCGAAGGGCGCGCACCCCCTCGCGGAAGAAGCCTTCCTGGTGGGTGATGATCTCGCCGACGATCCGGACGATGGTGCGGGCGCGCTGGTCGAGCGCGCGGACCAGCCAGGACGCGCTCTGATAATGTTCGGACAGCCAGGCCCGGCTGCGCTTGTCCTTGGCCGAGGCCTTGAGCTCGGCATGGTAGCGGCGGTTGACCAGCACGCGGGGCAGGGTGGCGGGATTGAGTTCGACCGCAAAGCCGTTCGCCGTCCGGCGCACCAACACGTCGGGTTCGGCGGTGGTGGCGGGCTCGGGGGCGAAGCGGCAGCCCGGCTTGGGGTCATAGGCGCGAAGTTCGCGCACCATGTCGGCAAGGTCTTCGTCGTCGACCCCGCAGATCCGCTTCAAGGCGGCCATCTGCCCGCGGGCGAGGAGGTCGAGGTTGCTGATGAGCCGCGCCATCGCGGGATCGTAGCGGTCGGCGGCCCGGGCCTGCAGGGCGAGGCATTCGGACAGGTCGCGCGCTCCGACACCCGGCGGGTCACAGGCCTGGACCAGCCGGAGCCCGGCCTGGACGTCCTTGAGGGGCAGCTCGAGCGCTTCGCCGATGTCCTTGAGCGAGGTGGTCAGCCAGCCGGTCTCCTCGAGCTCGTGGACGATCGCCTCGGCCGCTCGCCCCGCCGCGCCGCCAGCGCCGTGCAATTGCCCCATGAGATGCTCGCAGAGCGCGGTCTCGCAGGAAGACAGCCGGTCGAAGTCGAAACCCTCGTCGTCGGAGCCGCCGATCTCGTATGAAGCGTCGGTCTCGGCCGCGGCCTCGGTCCAGTCGCGATCGAGCGCCTCGTCGCCCTTGCCGCCGAGCTGGTCGGCGCCCTTAGGCTCGGCTGCCTCGTCGCCGAACTCGACATCCTCGCGGATCACGACGTCGCCGGTGCCGGCCTCGAGCAGGGGATTGCGGGCGAGCTCCTCGGCGATCGCCGCCTCGACTTCGAGATTGGTCAGCTGGAGCAGCTTGATCGCCTGCTGCAGCTGCTGGCTCATCACCAGCGACTGGGCTGCGCGGAGCTGAAGTCCCGGACCCAATCCCATGATGTCGCTCTACGCCCTTACAGTTCGAAACTCTCGCCGAGATACAGCCGGCGAACGTCCTGGTCCGCGACCAGTGCTTCCGGAGTCCCGGCGAACAGCACCTGTCCGTCGTAGATGATGCAGGCGCGGTCGACGATGTCCAGCGTTTCCCGCACATTATGGTCGGTGATGAGGACCCCGATGTCGCGGCCCTTCAGTTCCTTCACGAGGTCGCGGATGTCGCCGATCGAGATCGGATCGATGCCGGCGAAAGGCTCGTCGAGGAGCATGATCTTGGGGTCGGCGGCGAGCGCCCGGGCGATCTCGCAGCGACGCCGCTCGCCACCCGACAGCGCCATGGCGGGCGACGCGCGAAGGCCGGTCAGTCCGAACTCGCCGAGCAGTTTCTCCAGCCGCGCGTGGCGCGCGTCGCGGTCAGGCTCGGCGACTTCGAGCACCGCCATGATGTTCTGCTCGACCGTCAGGCCGCGGAAGATGCTGGTTTCCTGCGGCAGATAGCCGAGGCCGAGGATCGCCCGGCGGTACATCGGAAGCCGGGTGATGTCGCGACCGTCGAGCATGATCCGCCCGGCGTCCGGCTTGACCAGCCCCATCACCGAATAGAAGCAGGTGGTCTTGCCGGCACCATTGGGGCCGAGCAGTCCGACGACCTCGCCGCGATGCACCTCGAGGCTGACGTCGTGCAGCACCTGGCGCTTGTCGTAGCTCTTGGCGAGGCTGCAGACGGCGAGGCCGCGCATGACATCGGTGCCGGAGCCGGGGCCCGGCCGTTCGATGCTGCTGGCCTCGTTCATGGGTTTCAGCGGCCGCGCTGCGGAACGGTGAACCGCCCGCTGACCCGGCCGCCGCGCTCGCCGGCACCGACGGGGCCGCCATCGACCACCGCCCGGCCGCTTTCGAGGTCGATCGTCAGCCGTCCGCCCGAAATGCTCGATTCGCCGCGCTCGAGCCGGACTCCGCCCACCAGCGTGATCAGCCGGCGGTTGATGTCGTAGACCCCGAACTGGCCACGCGCGGTCTCGGACGGCGAGCGCACCACCACGCCGCCGCTGGCATCGAGACGGTCGATCTCCAGCTTGCCGCTGTTGGTGTAGGCGAGGGTCAGCCGCTCGGCCGAGAGGCTGAGCTCGGCCTGGCGGACCTGGACGTTGCCGGCGAAGATCGCCCGGTCGGCCCGGTCCTGCACTTCGATCCGGTCGCTTTCGACATTGATCGGGGCATTGCTGTCATGCCCCTTCAATGCCGAGATCGGGCCGCCCTGGGTCTGCGCGATCGCGACCCCGCCCACCGTCATGGTGGCGAGCGCGAGTGCTGCGGCGATGATGCGAGGAAACCCCATGCGGCTCATCTGACCGTCCCGGGGCTGATTTTCAACCGCGCACGCCCATCGAGCACCACAATCCGCTTCTCGAGGTCCGCGCGCATCCGGCCCGCCTGGAAGGTGCCGAGCTTGAGCTGGCCGCTCACTCCGCCGTTCAGCGCGACCTGCCGGGTGCCGAGATCCGCCGAGAGGCTGCTCGCATCGAAGGTTCCGGTCGGGAGCCGGCCGCTGATCCGCCCGGTGCTGCGGACCTGCCGCGCCTTGAGGTCGAGCAGCACGTCACGCGTCAGCAACTGCTCGCCCTCGGGGCCGCTTACCCGGACCGGTCCGCTGACCAGCACGCTCTGCTTGTCGAGGTCGTAGCGACCCTGCAGCGCCTGGATGGTCGCCGGCCCCTGGGCGAGGCCGAGCCTTGCGCGCATTCCCTGGACGTCGACTACCGGCACGTCGCTGGTCTGCTGGATCGCGCTGTTGGCGGTCAGTTCGAACGGCTGCCCCTTGTCGTCGGTCCCGGTGTAGCGGGCCGATTCGATCTTCATCCGCTCCTCGGCCCGGCTGACGTCCTTCTTGTCGAGGATGAAGCTGACCTCGGCCTGCTTGGTCAGCGGGAGAGTCAGGAACACCGCGGCGACGACGCCGACGGCTGAGGGAAGGGCGATCTTCAGCGTTCGCACGAACTTGTCGTGACGGCTTCCGGGCTCGGCCCATTGCTGGTTGCGTGTCCGCTGGATGTTGGCGGCTTCGCTCATCAGCTGTGTGCGAAGATATCCTCTTCCGGCCAGCCGGCGAGATCGAGCTCGGCGCGGGCAGGAAGGAAGTCGAAGCAGGCCTGGGCGAGCGCGGTCCGCCCCTCGCGGGCAAGGCGAAGGTCGAGGCGCTCCTTCAGCGCATGGAGGTAGCGGACATCGCTCGCGGCATAGTCGCGCTGCGCGTCGTTAAGCTCGGGTCCGCCCCAGTCGCTGGTCTGCTGCTGCTTGTTGAGGTCGGTGCCGAGCAGCTCCTTGACCAGTTCCTTTAGGCCATGGCGGTCGGTGTAGGTGCGGATCAGCCGCGAGGCGGTGCGGGTGCAGTAGAGCGGCGCCGCCATGATCCCGAGGTAGTGGCGCATGATCGCGATGTCGAAGCGCGCGAAATGGTAGAGCTTGAGGCGGTCCGGATCGCCCAGCAGCGCCTTGAGGTTGGGCGCGGCATAGTCGCTCCCGGGCGAGAATCGGACCAGATGCTCGTCGCCGCCACCGTCCGACAGCTGCACCAGGCATAGCCGGTCGCGACCCGGGTGGAGCCCCATGGCTTCGGTGTCGACCGCGATCGGCCCCGGTGCAAACAGGTCGGTTCCGGGCAGGTCTTCTTCGTGGAAATGAATGGCCATGGTGTCAGCGAAGGTCCTTAAGCTCGCGCCCGCTTAACCGGTCCTGACCTTGCAGGCGAGACAAACGGCTAGTGAGTGCCGGTTTTTTCCTGTAAGGTCCGCAACGGAAGCATGTCCGCAAGGCCATGTTCGTGACCGGTTGCGCCGTTGAGCCCAGCGCGTTGGTTTGAAGAGAATCAGGGTTCGAGGAAGTTTGCACGGGCATGGGTTACGATCGAGGGCGTAAGGGCGACCGCGGCGGTCGCGGACGCGACAGCAAGGGTGATTTCGGCGGCGGCGGTGGCGGCGATTTCGGCGGTGGCGGCTTTGGCGGCGGCGGTGATTTCGGCGGCGGTGGCGGCGGCTTCGGTGGCGGTGACCGATTCGGCGGCGGCGGCGGTGGCTATCGCGGTGGCGGTGGTGGCGGCGGCTACGGCGGTGGCGGTGGCGGTGGCTATCGCGGCGGCGGTGGCGGCGGCTACGGCGGCGGCGGTGGTGGCGGCGATCGCTTCGGCGGTGGCGGCGGCGGTCGCTTCGGCGGCGGTGGCGGCGGTGGCGGCTTTCGCGGCGGCGGCGCTGGTGGCGGAATGCCCCCGCAGGTCGTCGGCGAAGGCAAGGGCATCGTCAAATTCTTCAACCCGCAGAAGGGCTTCGGCTTCATCGTCCGCGACGACGGCGGTGAGGACGTGTTCGTCCACATCTCGGCGGTCGAGCAGGCGGGTCTCACCGACCTCGCCGACGGCCAGCCGCTCGAGTTCACGCTCGTGGACCGCGGTGGCCGCGTCTCGGCGACCAACCTGCGCATCGACGGCGAGCCGATCGCGGTCGAGCGCGCCGCGGAAGCAGCGCCGCAGCGCCAGCTGACCGGCGAGAAGGCTTCGGGAACGGT
This sequence comes from Sphingomonas swuensis, assembly GCF_039538045.1. Taxonomy (NCBI): domain Bacteria; kingdom Pseudomonadati; phylum Pseudomonadota; class Alphaproteobacteria; order Sphingomonadales; family Sphingomonadaceae; genus Sphingomonas; species Sphingomonas swuensis. Next base: position 234,680 of record NZ_BAABBQ010000001.1, read on the forward strand.
CAAGTTCTTCAACGCGATGAAGGGCTTCGGCTTCATCCAGCGCGATGACGGACAGCCGGACGCCTTTGTCCACATCTCGGCGGTCGAGCGGGCCGGAATGACCTCGTTGAACGAGGGCGACCGGCTCGAGTTCGAACTCGAGGTCGACCGTCGTGGCAAGCATGCCGCGGTCAACCTGAGCCCCCTCCAGGGCTAAACCAGACACTCGCGTCGTCAGCGAGGGGCAGAAGGCCCGCCGGGAGCGATCCTGGCGGGTCTTTTTCTTTGTCCGCGAACTACTCCTTGCGGAATGGAAGCTCAGCCGCGAGCGCCTCGAGCTCGGCGGCGACCATCGCCTGCTCGTCGACGAGGAAGCGCGCCACCGCATCGCGGAAGCCCGGATGCGGGATGAAGTGGACGCTGTGGGTCCGCACCGGCTCGTAGCCCCGCGCCAGCTTGTGCTCGCCCTGCGCACCGGCCTGCACCGTCGACCGGCCGTTGGCGATCGCCCACTCGATCGACTGATAGTAACAGAGCTCGAAGTGGAGGAACGGCACCTCCTCCGAGCAGCCCCAGTATCGGCCGTAGAGCGTGTCGTCGCCGACCCAGTTGAGCGCTCCGGCGATCGGACGTCCGTCGCGCTCGGCGAGGAACAGCAGTAGCTGGTCGCCGAGCGACTCCACCGCGGAATCGAAGAAGGCGCGCGTGAGATAGGGGCGGCCCCACTTGCGGCTGCCGGTGTCCTGGTAGAACCCCCACATGGCGTCCATCTCGGAAGCGCCGACCTCGCGTCCGCGCAGGTGGCGGAAGGTCAGGCCGGCGCGGGCCGCCTCGCGCTCCTTGCGCATCGCCTTGCGCTTGCGGCTCGACAGCGCGGCGAGGAAATCATCGAAGGTGCCGTAGCCGCGATCGCGCCAATGATATTGGATCCCGTGGCGCACCAGCCATCCGCGCGACTTCGCCAGCTCGGCCTCGGCCTCATCGAGGAAGGTGACATGGGCGGAAGAGAGGTCGTTCTGGCGGACCACCGCCTCGGCCCCGGCAAGCACCAGTTCCGGCGCCGAGCCGAGCAGCCGACGCCCGACCACCGGGGTGAAGGGCACCGCGATCTGCAGCTTTGGGTAATAGTCGCCGCCGGCGCGCTCCCAGGCGTCGGCCCAGCCCTGGTCGAATACATATTCGCCCTGGCTGTGGCTCTTCAGATAGGCCGGCGCGCCGGCGACGACCTTGCCGTCCTGCTCGACCAGCAAGGGGAGCGGGCTCCAGCCGCTGCCCTCGCCGACGCTGTCCGATCGCTCGAGCAGGCTCAGGAAGGCATGGGAAAGGAAGGGGTCGGCCGCCTCGGCAAGGCCGTCCCATTGCTCCGGGGCGATCTGCGCGACCGAGTCGCTGATTCGGATGCTGGGCGGGTCACGGTCGGCCATCGCCCTCCCAGATAAGTGCATCCACCTGATCCGAAAGGGTGCGGCGCTGTTCGGCGGTGCGGACGGTCCATGCGTAGACGGGCTTGCGCCGGCGCTCGCGGGCGACCCATCCGCGTTGAGCCGTGCCGCGCTGGACCGCAAGGAAGTCGGGCTCGGCAAGGCGGAGCGCAATTGCGCGCCGGACGGGTCCCAACTTGTCTCCGACTACCAGTCCGCGGCGCCAGCCGGGCAGCTTGTTCTTCACCAGCCGGATGAGCCGCGGCTCGAAGCTCATCACGCCGAAGCGGCCGTGGTAGCCCGCAAGCGCGCTGGCGAGTGCCGGGGGCCATCGCCAAAGGTCGCGCTCGACCTTTACCTCAAGCAGCAGCGGGACTTGGCCCCTGACCAGCCGAAGCAGGCCCTCGAGGGTCGGCAATGGCGCGCCGCCGACCCGCAGCGCGCCTAGCTCGGCGAGTGACGAGCGTCCGATCACGGCGGGATCGGCACACAGCCGAAGCGCATCCGAATCGTGGAAGACGACGATCCGGTCGTCGCGGGTGAGCCGGAGATCGCACTCGATCCCCGCGCCCGCCGCGATCGCGGCGGCGAAAGCGCTCAGGCAGTTCTCGGGAGGATCGTCGCCCGAGTGCAGACCGCGATGGGCAAAGCCCGCCGGTCCCGGATCGAGCGGATCAGTCGCGGACCTCGACAATCGCGTCCACCTCGACGGCAACCCCCAGCGGAAGGGTCGGAACGCCGACCGCCGAGCGGGCGTGGCGGCCCGCTTCGCCGAAGATGTCGAACATGAGGTCGGAAGCGCCGTTGGCGACCTTGGGCTGGTCGGTGAAGTCGCCCGCCGAATTGACGAACACGCCGAGCTTCACGATCCGGCTGACCCGGTCGAGCGAGCCGACCGCCGCCTTGATCTGCGCCACCAGCATCAGCCCGCAGCGACGCGCCGCCGCCTGGCCCTCTTCCAGCGAGACACCGTCTCCAAGCCGGCCGGTGATCAGGCTGCCGTCCTCGGCGAAGCTGATCTGGCCCGAGATGTGGAGCAGGTTTCCGGTCAGCACCGCGGGCACGTAGGACGCGACCGGAGCTGCAGGCTGGGGAAGGGTGATGCCGAGTTCGGCGAGACGCTGGTCGATGCTCATGGCGGCGCGAGTGGCTTCTTCAGGCGGCAAGGTCAAGATTGGCGGTCCATCGCGAAGCCGGCCCAGCTCTGCCGGACCGGCATCAGCTCGAGCGAGTTGATGTTGAGGTGGGCGGGCCGGCTCGCCACCCACAGGATGGTCTCGGCCAGGTCCTCGGCGGTCATCGGGTCGAGCCCGGCGTAGAGCGCGTCCGACGCGGCCTGGTCGCCGCCGTTGCGGACGAGGGTGAACTCGGTCTCGGCCATCCCCGGCTCGATCGAGGTCACCCGTACCCCGGTCCCGGCGAGGTCATTGCGCAGGGCCAGGCCGAACTGACGGACGAAGGCCTTGCTCCCGCCGTAGACCGCGCCGCCGCGATAGGGGTAGTTGCCCGCGACCGAGGACAGGTTGACCACCAGGCCCTTGCGCTCGATCAGCCGCGGCAGGCAGGCGCGGGTCAGCGCGACCAGGCCGGAGATGTTGGTCTCGAGGACCGTCTCGAGATCCTCCCACTTGCTGTCCTGGAGATCGGACATGGGCGGGGCGAGGCCGGCATTGTTTATGAGGCAGTCGAGCCCGCTCCACTCGCCCTCCAGCGCCGCCAGCCGCTCCACTGCGCCCAGGTCGCGCATGTCGACCACCAGCGGCAGGAAAGCCGCGCCGAGTTCCTCCTGAAGCGCCTGCAGGCGATCTTCGCGGCGGCCGGTCCCGACCACCTTCCAGCCAGCGGCGACGAAGGCGCGCGCGGCGGCGGCTCCGATTCCCGCGGTGGTCCCCGTGATGAGAGCGGTCTTCATGAGGCGCGGCCTTCCAGTCGTTCGAGGATCCAGGGGGTCGCCGAAGCCCAGTCGTCGATCCGGGCATGGGCGTGTTCGGCGGGCGCAGTCGCGGCGGCGAGCGTCGGCTCGGCGATCATGTGCAGCCGGAAGGTGTCGGGCGAATGTTTCGCGACCGAGGCATGATGAACGGCGAGGTCGTCGACGAACACGCTCCGGCCGGCGCCATGCCGCGCGATGATCGATTTCAGCGGCTCGCCCTTGCCGCCGCGGTTGCAGACCACCTCATGCGCGATCCCGAATCGGGCGAGCTGCTCGATCCGACCGTCGCGCGATTCCTCGCCGAGGTTGGTGAGCACGACGATGTCGGCCTTCTCGCCGATCGTGCCGAGCGCCTCGACCGCGCCAGGAACAATGGTCTGGCGGTGCATCTCGGTCTCGAAGAAACCCCACAGCAGCTCCCAGACGCGCTCGCTCGGCACCCGCTCGCCGCCGTCGCGGAACTTGAGCGCGCCGGCCATGTCGCCCTCCTCGGGCCGGAAGAGGATGGCATGCTCCTCCTCAAGCCAGCCGGAGAAATGGCGGACCATGTGCAGCAGCACCTCGTCGCAGTCGGTAATCAATATGGGTCGGTTCATGCCTCGAGAGCGCTCCGGGCGGCGACCAGTTCCTGCGGCTTCCGGCCCATCGCCTCGGCGACCGCGAGAAGGTCGGGCTCATGGTCCTCGAGGAAGCGGAGCACCGCGACGAGCACGTCGGGCTCGGCCGCCCGCTCGCGCAGGTCCGACGGGCTGAGACCGGTCAGATCGAGGAGCCGCGAGGCCCGTGCATCGTCCCCCAGGGAGACGGCCAAGGCGGTCAGGGCAACTTCCGTCGGGTCGCCGTCGTTTACGGACCTTCGCATGATCGCCTATAAGATGGTGGTGAGGAGCAGCTAGCCATGGCCAGGATCCTGGTTGTCGAGGACAATGCCCTCAACATCAAGCTGTTCTGCGACCTCCTTTCGGCGCACGGCCACGAGGCGCGTCCGGTGACCGACAGCCGCGTCGCGCTCGAGACTGCGCGCGAATTCCAGCCCGAGCTGGTCATCACCGATATCCAGCTGCCCTACGTCAGCGGCCTCGACCTCATCCGCCAGATCCGGGCCGAGCCGAGCCTTGCCGAGGTGCCGATCATGGCGGTGACCGCTTATGCGGGGAATGGCGACGACGACCGAATCCGCGCCGCGGGCGCGCAGGCCTATGTCTCCAAGCCGATCTCGGTGGCGCGCTTCGTCGCCGAAGTGAGCGCATTGCTGCCCAAGGAAGTGCCGGCGGCGGTCTGACCCGTCGCCTTCGCCATGCCCAGGCCGCGAACGCAGAAAAGGGCGCCGAAGCGCCCTTGAACCGCTGTTCGCGGCTGGTTCTGCCAGGCCGGCTCGAAAGCCGCCCAGAAGATTACTTGATCTTCGCTTCCTTGAACTCGACGTGCTTGCGCACGACGGGATCATACTTGCGGAAGGTCATCTTCTCGGTCGTGTTGCGCGGGTTCTTCTTGGTCACGTAGAAGAAGCCGGTGTCGGCCGTGCTCACGAGCTTGATCTTGACGGTTGCCGGCTTGGCCATCGTTTTGCGTCCGCTTGGGAATTGAAAAGCAAAGAGCGACGCCAAGAGCGCCGCCCGTTCGGCGTGGCCAATGGCCGCGCCGGGCTGACTTGTCAAGATCACGTAGCCGTCAACCGCCAGTCACGAGAGAGGCTTAGGCCCCTGTTTACCGGGCGGGCGCATCCTCGCCCCAGGCATGGAGGTGAAGATGGGTGATTCGCTGCGCGATCTGCAGGTCCGGCTTCTCGATCTCAAGAGCCGCGCGGCGCGGCTGAGCCCGCTCGATATCCACGCCCGGATGGACGAGATCAGGGCCGAGGCCGATCGCGGCGGCTATGACGCGCTCGAGGGCCTGGCCCGCCTGTCCTCGCAGCTGGCGCTTCTGCCCGGCTGCCGGGTGGCGACCGGTGCCTGCCTCGATCATGCCGGCGACGCGCTTGCCGCCGCCTCCGCCGCCGAGCGCCAGGCAGTCCTTGCCGCGGTCGCGCTTCGCCTGAACTAAGGGTCGTTACGGACCCGCGCCCTCCCTCGCGCATTGAGCGGGGATGCGCGCCTTCTCGCAGTTGCTCGATGCCCTGGTCTACACTCGCTCGCGGCTGGCCAAGCTCAAGCTGATCGGTGACTATCTCCAGCGCACCCCCGATCCCGACCGGGGCCTCGCGCTCGCCGCCCTGACCGGCACGCTCGACATTCCGCACGTCAAGGGCGCGGTCATCCGGGCGCTCGCGTCGGACCGGGTCGATCCGCTGCTGCTGCGGATGAGCCACAATTATGTCGGCGATCTCGCCGAGACCGTGTCGCTGCTCTGGCCGTCGCCCGAGGGCGAGCTCGACGACGGCACGATCAGCATTTCGGAAGCGGTCGGCCGGCTTCGCGCCGCGAGCCGCTCGGACGCGCCGGCGGTGCTCGCGGCGATGCTCGACCACCTCGATGCCAGCGGCCGTTACGCACTGCTCAAGCTCGCCACCGGCGAGCTTCGCGTCGGGATCAATGCGCGCAACGCCAAGCAGGCCTTCGCCGACGCCTTCGAGGTGGATGTCGAAGCGGTCGAGGAAGTCTGGCATGGCCTGAAGCCGCCCTATCTCGAGCTGTTCGCCTGGGGCGAGCGGCGTGGCCCGCAGCCGACCGCCAAGGACGTGCCGGTGTTCCGGCCGTTCATGCTCGCCCATCCGCTGGAGGATGCCGAACTCGACCTCGACGCCTATGCCGCCGAGTGGAAGTGGGACGGCATCAGGTTGCAGATCGTCCATGCCGGCGGCGAGACGAGGCTCTACAGCCGCACCGGCGACGACGTCACCCGAAGCTTCCCCGAGGTCGCCGAGGCGTTCCGGACGCCGGCCGTGCTCGACGGCGAACTGCTGGTGCGCGGGGCGGGGCAGGGGCTCGACGAGCATGGCGGGTCGGCGGCGAGCTTCAATGCGCTCCAGCAGCGGCTCGGTCGCAAGGTCGTCTCGGCCAAGACCCGCGACGAATATCCCGCCTTCGTCCGTCTCTACGACCTCCTGTATGACGGGACCGAGGACCTTCGTCCTCTGCCCTGGTCCGAGCGCCGAGCTCGGCTCGAGGCCTTCATGGGGCAGCTCGACCCCGAACGCTTCGACCTCTCCTCGCTGATCGAGGCGAAGGACTTTGGCGAGCTGGCCGAGATCCGCTCGGGCGCACGCGACGCGGCGATCGAGGGCATGATGCTCAAGCGCCGCGACGCGCCCTATGTCGCGGGACGCCGGGTCGGCCTGTGGTACAAGTGGAAGCGCGATCCGCTGACCGCCGACTGCGTGATGATGTACGCCCAGCGCGGCTCGGGCAAACGCTCGTCCTTCTACTCGGACTTCACCTTCGGCTGCTGGAACGAGGAGGGCGAGCTGCTGCCCGTCGGCAAGGCCTACATGGGCTTCACCGACGAGGAGCTGAAGTGGATGGACCGATTCGTCCGTCGCCACACGGTGCAGCGATTCGGGCCGGTTCGCGAGGTCGAGAAGACGCTGGTGCTCGAGGTCGCGTTCGATTCGATCCATCTCAGCAAACGCCACCGGTCGGGACTGGCGATGCGCTTTCCCCGAATCAGTCGAATCCGCACCGACAAGCCTGCGCACGAGGCGGACAAGGTGGCGACGCTGCTCGGAATGGTGACCTAGAGCGCCTTTTCGAGGACGACGAACTCGAGGTCCTCGAACAGCGCTCCTGCCTGGGGCCATTCCTCGTAGGGGAAAGGGCGTCGCTCGCCGGTCGGACGATAACCCCGGCGCTCGTAGAAACTCAGCAGCTCGCGGCGGCGGCTGAAGACCTGCATCTCCATCTCCCCGGCACCGAGCACCTCGCGGGCATAAGCTTCCGCGGCGGCGAGCAGGCGCTTGCCGAGGCCGCTGCCCTGGCTTGCCGGATCGACCGTCAGCATGCCGAGGTAGACCCGGTCGCTGCCGAGCGGGACCAGCCGGACGCAGGCGCGAATGGAGCCGCTATCGCGCCAAATGAGCAGCCGGTCGCCCGAATCGAGAAAGCCCTGGAGTTCCTCGACGCTGGTCCGCGGGCCGGTCAGCAGGTCGGCTTCATGGCTCCAGCCCGCGCGCGCCGTCTCGCCGCGATAGGCCTGTTCGACCAGCGCACGCAGTTCGGGAAGGTCGCCGGCGCCCGCCTGTTCAAGCCGCATGGACCGCCACCTCCCGTTCGCCCTCGGCGCTGGCACGGCCGCGATACATGCCGCGGGTCGTATAGCCCCACGCCGCCTCGCCCGACGGCGCGACCGCGATCATCCCGCCCTTGCCGCCGAGCGCCAGCACGTCGGCGAGGACATCGTCGACCGCGTCCTGCAGAGATTCGCCGGCAAGCCGCATCCGCGCTCCGACCTCGTGCGCCGCCGCAGCACGGATGAACAGTTCGCCCGCTCCGGTACAGCTCACCGCGCAGGCGCGGTCGTCGGCATAGGTGCCGCTTCCGATCAGCGGCGAATCGCCGATTCGGCCGAAGCGCTTTGCAGTCAGCCCGCCGGTCGAGGTCGCCGCCGCGACATGACCGTCCCGGTCGACCGCGACCGCACCAACCGTTCCATATTTGACGTCGAGGTCAAACCCGGCTCCGCTTGCGAGCACCTTGTCGAGCGCCTCGCGCCGGGCCGGGATCTCGAACCAGGAAGGGTCAACCGTCTCGAGCCCGCGAGTCGCTGCGAACTCCTCCGCCCCATCGTGCGACAGCATCACGTGCGGACTGTGGTCCATGACGGCGCGGGCCGCGCCGATCGGATTGCGGACCGTGGTGAGCCCGGCGATCGCGCCTGCATGGCGCTCGCGTCCTTCCATGATCGCGGCATCGAGTTCGATCTTTCCCTCGGCGGTGAGGACGCTGCCACGCCCGGCGTTGAAGGCGGGATCGTCCTCGAGCACTCGGACCGCGGCCTCGACCGCGTCGACCGCCGAGCCACCGCCCTTCAGCACCGCCTCGCCGGCATCGAGCGCGGCGTTGAGCCCGGCCCGCCCGGCGGCCTCTTCCTCCGTGCTCAACTCCAGCGCACCGGAGCCGCCATGTACTACCAGGGACCAGTTCGTCATGCCCGCTCCCTAGCCGCGCACCTCCCCCTTGCACAATGTATCGAGAACATATAAAAGTGATATCAGATAAGGGGAGTTCGATCATGAGTGACAGGGGACAAAGCAATCTCAATGCCAGCGTCGAGCGGCCGGCGCGGACCTTCAGCGGCTATCTGATGCTGCTTCTGCTGCTGGTCGGCATCATCGTCCAGGTCGCCGGGATCGCCGGGCTGGTCGGAGCGGAGGACGTCGGTCCGCCGCTGGCGGTGGCGGCGGTGATCGTCGCGCCGATCGCGTTGCTCTTCATCCTGTGCGGCTTCTACATGCTGCAGCCCAACCAGGCCGCAGCCATCACCCTGTTCGGAAGCTATCGCGGGACCGACCGCGCGACGGGCCTGCGCTGGGTCCTTCCGTGGGAGATGCGGCGCAAGATCTCGGTCCGTTCGAACAACTTCATCTCCGAGCGGATCAAGGTGAACGACCTTCGCGGCAATCCGATCGAGATGGCGGCGCAGGTCGTCTGGCGGGTCACGGATACCGCGCAGGCGCTGTTCGACGTCGACGATTACAAGGCGTTCGTCGCGGTTCAGGTCGAGGCCGGGATCCGCGCCATCGGCTCGCGCTATCCGTACGACGATTTCGAGCACCTCGAAGTGACGCTGCGCGGCAACCACGACCAGGTCGGTGACGAGCTCCGGGCCGAGCTCAATGCCCGGCTGACGGTCGCCGGCATCCATGTCGACGAATGCGGCTTCACCCACCTCGCTTATGCTCAGGAAATCGCCGGCGCGATGCTTCGCCGTCAGCAGGCGCAGGCGGTTGTCGCCGCCCGCAAGACGCTGGTCGAGGGTGCGGTCGGCATGGTCGAGATGGCGCTTGCCATGCTCAGCGAGAAGAATGTCGTCGAGCTCGACGACGAGCGCCGCGCCGCGATGGTGTCGAACCTGATGGTCGTGCTGTGCGGCGAGCGCGACACGCAGCCCGTCGTCAACACCGGCAGCCTGTACCAGTAAGCGGTCATGGCGGAGCGCAAGGCCTTTCCCCTGCGAATCGACGCGGAGCTGTGGGCCGCGGTCGAGCGCTGCGCGACGGCCAACATCCGCTCCGCCAATGCCGAAGTCGAATGCCTGCTTCGCGAGGCGCTCAAGGCGAGGGGGGTCAAGCTTGCGCCCCCGCAGCCGGTCAAGCGCGGACGCCCACCCAAGGAGAGTGAATGATGCTGAGCCTGTTGCTTGCCGCCGCAGCGATCGCTGCCGCTCCACCGCGCTCCTCAGAACTTCGCGCCGGCCCGAACGACTCACTGGCTGGAACACTGCTGCTGCCGAGCGGGAAGAGCCGGGCGGCGATGGTCATCATTCCCGGATCGGGTCCGACCGACCGCGACGGCAACAATCCGGCCGGAATCAAGGCGGCCAGCTATCGCAAGCTGGCGGAAGCGCTGGCGGAGAAGGGCATCGCCACCGTCCGGATCGACAAGCGCGGCATGTTCGGGAGCGCCGCGGCGGGCAATCCGAACACGGCGACCTTCGCCGAATATGATTCTGACTTGCGCGCCTGGGTCGACAAGACCCGCAAGGCCTCGGGACAGAAGTGCGTGTGGGTCGCCGGGCACAGCGAGGGCGGGCTGGTCGCGCTTCGTGCCGCCGATGCGCCAGGGGTCTGCGGCGTGGTCCTGCTCGCCGCGCCGGGCGAAACGCTTGGGCAAACCATTCGCAAGCAACTCCGCGCCAACCCCGCCAATGCGCCGTTCCTGGCTTCGGCCGAGGCGGCGCTGACCGAGCTCGAAGCCGGGCGGAAGGTGTCGGTCGACGGCATGCATCCGGCGCTGGCCCAGAGCCTGTTCAACCCCGCGGTCCAGGGCTTCATGATCGAGCTCTTGAGCCAGGACCCGTCCAGGCTCGCGACGGCGGTCCGACGCCCGATGCTGATCGTCCAGGGTGGGCACGACGTGCAGGTCGGGCTCGCCAATGGCGACGCGCTGAAGAAGGCGGCTCCAAGGGCTTCCTACGTCCTCTTCCCTGCGATGAGCCATGTCCTCAGCGACGGCCCGGCGGAGCGCGCCGCCAACCTCGCCACCTATGCCGAGGCCGATCGGCCGCTCACCGCCGGCCTCGCCGACCGGGTGGCCGCCTTCGTGACGGGAGCCAAGTGATGGAAGACCCCTGGTTCACCTATTTCCGCGGGCGCGGCAGGATCCAAATCACGCCGCGCAACGCCAAGGGCTGGGCGACGCTGGTCGGCTTTGTCGTGCTGGTGAGCGTTCCTGCGATCTTCCTCAGCCCCCTCCTCAACCGGGGCCTGTGGATGCTGGTACCCTTTCTGACGCTGCTGGCGCTGCTCACCTTCGGCTTCATCCGCTTCGCCATTTCGAAGTCGGAGCGGATCGACCTCGACATGAGCGCCTCCGAGCTGGAGGAGTTCAGGGCGTGGAAGCGGCGCGGCAAGCGCTAGGGCGCTTGGGCTTCTAGCTGCCGCTGCGCCGCCGCTCCGGAGCCTTGCCGAGGAGCAGCGCGTCGTCGAGCATCCGGGCCAGCCGGAGACCGCCGGCAAGCACCTGGCGGCGGACCGGCGGGATCAGCGCCTGCAGTTTCTCTTCGGTGAGCACCGGCCGTTCGTCCTTGCCGAGCTTGCGGCAGGGATCGCCGAGAATGCTGGTGTAGGCGAGGTCGCGGCTGTTCTCCCACGCGTCACGGCTCCAGTCCTCGACCGTGCCTCCGGCGAGCCTTGCCTTCTCGGCCGGGCTGACACCCGAGAGAAGACCCTTGAGCCCGCCCGGCGGAGACGTCACCGCGCGCTCCGGGATCCAGCCGTCCCAGATGCCATGAAGGTTGGTGCGGCCGGCGACGACGCCATAGGCGACCGGCACCTGGTTGCCGCCGAGGTCGCCGCGATCGCCGCCGTGCATCGGCTGGGCGAGGTCGCCGACGAAGTGGACGAGATAGGCCAGCGCTATCACCCGCTCGCGCTTCGGAAGCTTGGGATCCGCCAGTAGCCGGGCATTGCGCTCGATCTGCGCCGACACGCAGTTGCCGTCCTTGCACGCTTCCTTGAGGCTGAAGGGCTTGCACACGTTGACGTTCTGATAGTGCCAGCTCGACTGATAGCTGAAGCGATCGCCCAGCGGCTTGATGCAGTCGGCCCACAGACTCGCCTGCTCGAGCGTTGCGGTCGGGCACTCGGCGGTTTCGAGCAGGCCGCCGTCCCTGAGGATGGCACGCAGCCTCACCCGTGTCTCGGGCTTGACCTCGGACCAGGCGATGCTGGCCACCATTTTGTGGGTATATTCCCAATAGGCCGCGGCGGGCGCGGCGACGGTCAGCGCGAGCAGCGCTGCAAGCATTCGGAGGATCGGCACGCGCCGCCCTTAGCGCCCTGAATCAGCGGGCGAAAGCCTGCCTTGGCGCTGTCACGCTCGCAGCCTATATGGCGGTGCATGTCCGCAATCCGTCCGTGGCGCACGATCGAGCGCCGGAACTGCCGCCAGATCATGGTCGGCAACGTCCCCGTTGGCGGCGATGCGCCGATCACCGTCCAGACGATGACCAACACGCCGACCGCCGACGCGCGGGCGACGATCGACCAGATCCGCCGCTGCGAGGAAGCGGGGGCCGACATCATCCGGGTCTCCTGCCCCGACGTCGAGAGCACCACGGCGCTCCGCGAGATCGTTCGCGCCGCGCAGGTGCCGATCGTCGCCGACATCCACTTCCACTACAAGCGCGCGCTCGAGGCCGCCGACGCCGGCGCCGCCTGCCTCCGGATCAACCCGGGCAACATCGGGAGCAGCGAGCGGGTGGCCGAAGTCGTGCGCGCGGCCAAGGCCAACGGCTGCGCGATCCGGATCGGGGTCAATGCCGGAAGCCTCGAGAAGGATCTCCTCGAGAAATATGGCGAGCCCTGCCCCGAAGCGCTGGTCGAAAGCGCACTCGACCATATCCGCCTGCTCGAGGACCACGACTTCCGTGAATATAAGGTCGCGGTGAAGGCCAGCGACGTGTTCCTCGCCGTGGCCGCCTACCAGGACCTCGCCGCGCAGGTCGACTGCCCTCTCCACCTCGGGATCACCGAGGCGGGCGGGCTGATCGGCGGCACCGTCAAGAGCTCGATCGGGCTCGGCATGCTGCTGTGGAGCGGGATCGGCGACACGATCCGGGTCTCGCTTTCGGCCGAGCCGGAGGAGGAGGTGCGGGTCGGCTACCACCTGCTCAAGGCACTCGGCATCCGTAACCGCGGCGTGCGCGTCGTCTCCTGCCCATCCTGCGCGCGGCAGGGCTTCGACGTCATCCGCACGGTCGAGAAGCTGGAGGAGCGGCTGCAGCACATCCGCACCCCGCTGTCGCTGTCGGTGCTTGGCTGCGTCGTCAATGGGCCGGGCGAGGCGCGCGAGACCGACATCGGGATCACCGGCGGCGGCAATGGCCGGCACATGGTCTACCTGTCGGGCGTCACCGACCACCATGTGCAGGACGAGAACATGATCGACCACATCGTCCGGCTGGTCGAGGCCAAGGCCGCCGAGATCGAGGCCGCCACCGTCGACGAGCCGGTCGCGGCCGAGTAAGTCTCGCCGCCCGGCTTGCGCCGGGCCGCGCATTCTCTAGGCCGCGTCCATGACCGCGCCGCGTTCCTCCGCCATCCTTGCCTTCGCGGTGGCGACCCTCGGCATTGCGCTCTTCTCGGGCATGGATGCGGTGATGAAGGGGCTGGTGCTCGCCATCGGCGTCTATTCGACCATGCTGTGGCGCAGCTTCGCCGGGGTTGTCATGGCAGGGGCCGGCTATGCTGCCGGCTGGAAGCGCTGGCCCGAGCGGCGTGTCCTTCGCCTCCATGTCGAGCGTGGGGTGCTGACGAGCTTCATGGGGCTGCTGTTCTTCTGGGGCATCGGTCACGTGCCCCTGGCGCAGGCGATCGCCCTCGCCTTCATCGCGCCGCTGATCGCGCTTTACCTCGCTGCGGTGCTGCTTGGCGAAGAGGTCGGCAAGCGGACGGTCGGCGCATCGGTCATCGCCTTTGCCGGCGTGATCGTCATCTTCGTGGGCCAGGCCCGCGCCGACCTTGGCCGCGACGCGCTGCTTGGGAGCCTAGCCATCCTCGCCTCGGCAATACTCTACGCGATCAACATCATCATGATGCGGCGGCAGAGCCAGGCGGCCGGCCCTCTGGAAATCGCCTTCTTCCAGAATCTGACGGTGACCGCCGTTCTGCTGACCGGCCTGCCGTTCGTCGGTACCAGTGCACCGGCGGCAACGCACTGGCCGGCGCTGCTACTTGCCGCGGTGCTGTCCACGGCCTCGCTGCTGCTCCTGTCCTGGGCCTATGCGCGGGCTGAGGCGAGCTATCTGGCGGCGACGGAATATACCGCGTTCCTGTGGGCTGCCCTCTTCGGGTGGCTGGTATTCGGCGAGCATCTGTCGCCGTTCACGCTTGCCGGCGCCTCGCTGATCGTCGGCGGCTGCCTCCTTGCCGCGCGCAGCCCGCAGGCGGCCAATCCGCACCTCGAAGCCGCACCCTGATCACCGGCCGGTGGTGCACTCGCGGGCGTGAGGCACTAGGGAAGGGCGATGGCCTGGTTCCTGCTCATACTCGGCGGCCTGTTCGAGGTCGGCTTCACCACATCGCTGAGGTTCGTCGACGGCTTCCGCAACCTGCCCTGGACGCTCGCCTTCCTGGTCAGCGTGACGCTGTCGATGGGCCTGCTCGAACGCGCCTCGCGCGACATTCCGATGGGCACCGCCTACGCCGTGTGGGGCGGAATCGGCGCGATCGGGACGGTGGCGGTCGGCATGCTCTTCTTCGACGAGCCGTCGACCACCATCCGGCTGCTGCTGATCCTGGTGATCGTCGGCGCGATCGCCGGGCTGAAGCTTACGGCCTGACCTGCTGGCGCCCGAGTGCCGGGGCATATTCGGGCGCTTCCTCGATACTCGGCAGGAAGCGCGGCCGCGGAAGCTCGCCCCGAGCCAGCTCATAGGCATTGCCGAGCGCGAGCAGCCTCGCGTCCGACCAGCGAGGACCAACGAAGCTCAGTCCCACCGGCAGTCCGCGCAGCAGGCCCATCGGGACGGTCAGGTGCGGATAGCCTGCGACCGCCGCCATCGATCCGACGTTGCCGCCGCCGCTCGACACGTCGCGGTTCACGACATCGATCTTCCACGCCGCCTGGTAGGTCGGAAAGACCAGGGCGACCGCCTTGTTCTCGGTCAGCAACCGGTCGAGGTCGGTCGTGGCGATGCGCAGGCTGTTCGCCCGCGCCTTCCTGTAGGCGGGGTCGTCGACGCCCCTGGTCTTCTCCGCCATCTCGAAGATTTCCTGCCCGAACAGCTGCATCTCCGCCGCGGCCTGGGCCTTGTTGAAGGCGATCACCTCGGCCAGCGTTTTCGGGATCGCCGCCGGGCTGCTCGCCAGATAGGCGTTGAGGTCGGTCTTCAGCTCCGCGACCAGCACCTTGAACTCGTCGTCGCCGAAGTCGCCGGTGGGTTTGAACTCCTTCACTTCGACGACATCCGCCCCCGCACCTTTCAGCGCGGTGACGGCGGCGTCGAACAGCGCTTCGGTTCCAAAGCCGCCGGCGAAGCGGAGCACGGCGATTCGCTGCCCCTTGAGTGCATCGGGGGAAAGGCCGGCAGCGAAGTCGGAACGGTGCCCGTCCGCTTGCGCGGTCGCCGGGTCGGCGGGATCGCTTCCCGTGATGACGTTCATCAGCTCGGCCGCCTGCCGCACGGTGCGGGTCATCGGCCCGGCCGTGTCCTGCGAATGGCTGATCGGCACGATATGCGTGCGGGAGACGAAGCCGAGGGTCGGCTTCAGGCCGACCACCCCGTTGAAGCTGGCCGGGCAGGCGATCGAGCCGTCGGTCTCGGTCCCGATCGCATAGTCGACATAGCCCGCCGCGACCGCCGCCCCGCTGCCGCTCGAGCTGCCGCAGGTGTTGCGGTCGAGCGCCCAGGGGTTGCGGGTCTGCCCACCGACCGCGCTCCAGCCTGAGATGGAAGTGGTCGAGCGGATGTTCGCCCACTCGCTGAGGTTGCTCTTGCCGAGGATCACCGCGCCGGCTTCGCGCAGGCGGGTAATGATCGGCGCATCGCGATTGGTGGTGTTGGCGGCCAGCGCCAGGCTCCCGGCGGTGGTCGGCATCCCGGCGACCTCGACATTGTCCTTGATGAGGATCGGCCGGCCGCGCATCGGGCCCCTCCCCGGCGGCGCACGGTCGACTCTGGCAGCCTGGTCGAGCGCGGTGGGATCGAGCGCGATGACTGCCTGAAGTACGCGGTCGTTGGCGGCGATCCAGCCTTGCGCCGAGCGGACGCTTTCCACCGCCGACAAGCTCTCCAGCCGGGGTGGGCCCGGCGGCGGCGGGGCCGCCATGACCGGCGCCGTGCCGTCCTCGAGATCATCGAAGCCGGGACTGACCGCGATCGTCGTACAGCCTCCGAGCAGCAGGGCGGCGAGAGGCAGTAGGCGCATACCGTTGGTCAAAGCATCGCTCCCGTTGGTCGAAAGGGCAGGTGGCAAGACATTTCAGGTTCAGCGCAGGGCGGCAAGCCGCGTGGCTCCTTCTTGTCCTCCCGAGTGTTTGCCAGAACCATGATCCGTCCGCTCCTGCTTTCCTCTGCCGCGATCCTTGCCGTCCCCGCCCAAGCGCAGGATGCGCCGCCGCCCGTCGCCACGGCTCCGGTGCCACCTCCCGCGGCCCAGACCGTTCCCCCGGTCGCGGCGGAGCCGGTCGTCTCGACGACCTCGGCGCAACCGGCCGACGCGCAGCCGGCGGAGGGCAGCGAGGAGGAAGAGGAAGCGGTCGACCAGGAGATTACCGTCACGGGGCAGCGACCGCGCGGATCGGTGGTCGGCAACATCCCGGCGGAGAATGTCCTCGACAGCCGCGACATCCGGGCGACCGGCGCGACCAGCATTTCGGAACTGCTCGATTCGGTTGCGGCGCAGACCGGGAGCGCGCGCGGACGCTCGAGCGGGCCGCCGGTGGTGCTGCTCAACGGCCAGCGCATCTCGGGCTTCCGTGAGCTCCGCGACCTCCCCCCCGAGGCGATCCAGCGGATGGAGATCCTGCCCGAGGAAGTCGCGCTCAAGTATGGCTATGCGGCCGACCAGCGGGTGGTGAACATCGTGCTCCGCCGCCGCTTCAACTCGACGCAGGTCGAGGTCGGCGGCCGGGTTGCGACCGATGGCGGCTATGCGACGGGCCGCGCCGACGTCGGCAAGCTGATGATCCGCGACAACATGCGGACCTCGGGCAACCTCAGGGTCGAGGGCAACAACCCGCTCTACGAGAGCGAGCGCGACATTGCCCTTCGCGCCGGCGAGACGGTCGACAGCCGCCCCTTCCGGACGCTCACCGGCGCCGGGCAGACGGTGCGGCTGTCGGGCACCGTCAGCAGGCCGGTCTCCAAGGTCTTCAGCGGCACGCTGACGGGCGAGGCGGAGCGCCGCCGCGGAAGCAGCGGGCTCGGCCTGCTCGACGGCGACTTCCTGTCCCGCCGCACCAACAGCGACACGCTCGGGCTCGGCGGATCCTTGAACGGGCAGATCGATCGCTGGCGCCTGTCGGCGACCGCCAACGCCGAGCGGGTGCGGAGCGAAGCCGATACCGAGCTGACCGGCGATCTCAGCCGCTCGACCCGCCAGTCGCTGGTGCTCGACGGCACCGCCAACGGGCCGCTGCTCACCCTTCCGGCCGGAACCGCCAACGTCACTTTGAAGGTCGGGGCGAGCGCGCTCGGGATCGACAGCCGAAGCCGCCGCAGCGGTGTGCCGGCCTCGGCCGACCTCAGCCGCCGGATCCTAGAGGGCTCGGCCAACGTCGACCTGCCGCTCACCGAGCGCGCGTCGTCGATCGGCCGGCTGACTGCCAATGTGAATGGCGGGCTCCGTCGCCTGAGCGACTTCGGGACGCTGTCCTCGCTCGGCGCGGGGCTCAACTGGTCGCCGGTGCCGCGGCTCAGCTTCCTGACCAGCTGGACCCGGGAGGAGGGCGCGCCCTCGCTCCAGCAGCTCGGCGATCCCCTGCTCGAGACCAGTGGCGTGCCGTTCTTCGACGCGGTGCGCGGCGAGACGGTGACGGTGACGACCCTTACCGGCGGCAACCGCAACCTCGATTCGGACCGCCGCAACGTGTTCAAGGTCGGCGGCAACTGGCAGCCGCTGGAGGATCCCGACCTTCGCCTCCGCGCCGAATATGTCCGGCAGAGCATCGATTCGCCGCAGATCGGCTTCCCCGCGGTCACCCCGGCGCTGGCGGCAGCCTTCCCCGACCGCTTCGTGCGCGACGGGAGCGGGCGGCTGGTCAGCGTCGACCTTCGTCCGGTCAATGCCGAACGCTCGCGCCGCCAGACCTTCCGCTGGGGCTTCGACTTCACCAAGTCGCTTCGGACCGAGCGACCGTCGCCGGCGACGATCAACCGGCTGGTCGACCGGGCCCGCCAGCAAGGGCTCATTCCTCCCGGCGCGGGACCGCGCGGGGCGGGAGCCACGCCTCCGGCTCCGGGCACTCCCGGCGCAACACCGCCGGCCGATGGTCAGCCGCCCGCCGCCACTGCTGACGGAGCGCCGCGCGGCGCGGGCCGCGGCGCCGGTGGCGGTGGAGGTGGTGGCGGCGGCTTCCGGTTCGGCGGTGGCGGCGGCGGGGGCGGCGGGCCGTTCGGCGGCGGCGGCCGCGGCGGGCGCCTGACCCTGTCGGCGACCCACACGGTGACGCTTGCCGACGAGCTCGTGATCGGGCCGGGTCTTCCGGTGCTCGACTATCTCGATGGCGAGGCGAGCGGCGCGACCGGCGGGCGGGCGCGCCACCAGGTCGAGGTCGAGGGCGGCTACTACAACAACGGGCTCGGCCTTCGCCTGTCGGCCGACTGGCGCAGCGCGACCAGGGTATTCAGCGCCGGCGACGACCTGCGCTTCTCGCCCTACGCGACCTTCGACCTCCGGCTGTTCGCCAATCTCGGCGAGCGCCTGGACCTCGTCACCAAGGCGCCCTTCTTCCGCGGCAGCTCGGTCCGGCTGGAGATCAACAACATCTTCAATGCCCGGCCGCAGGTCGACGGCATCGGGACGATCCCCTTCGCCTATCAGGCGGACCGGCTTGAGCCGATCGGGCGGACCGTGGGGATCAGCTTCCGCAAGCTGTTCATCCCGCTTCGCTTCGTCCGCCGCGCCGGCCAGCAGGGGCAGGCCGGCAACCGCTAGACATAAAAAGACCCGCGGAGGCCGGAGCTTCCGCGGGTCTTTTCGTCCGGTCTGGCCTCAGAAGCCTTCGCGCTTGGCCCGCTCGAGCCCGTCGACGATCACCTTCATCGCGTCCTCGCGTCCGCCCCAATGGCCCACCCGGGTCCACTTTTCGGGCTCGAGGTCCTTATAGTGGGTGAAGAAGTGGGCGATCTGGTCGAGCACGATCGGCGGCAGGTGATCGCCCTCGCTGATGTCGGTGTAGTAGGGCGAGGTCTTGACCTCGGGCACCGCCAGCAACTTCTCGTCGCCGCCGGCCTCGTCCTCGAGGAAAAGGACCGCGATCGGCCGCGCGCGGACGACGCAGCCGGGCATGAACGGCCAGCGGCTCATCACCAGGCAGTCGAGCGGATCGCCATCCTCGCCCAGCGTGTGGGGCACGAAGCCGTAGTTCGCCGGGTAGCGCATCGCGGTGTGCAGGATGCGGTCGACGAAGATCGCGCCCGACGTCTTGTCGAGCTCATACTTCACCGGTTCGCCGCCGATCGGCACTTCGATCACGACGTTGATGGACTCGGGCGGGTTGGTCCCCGCCGGCACGAGATCTAGGTTCACTTTGGCTCCAGAAGGATATCGAGTGCGCCCTTGGTCTTTCCGACCTTGGTAAAGCGCGGATAACGCAGGCCGTCCGCATAAGGGATCGCAACCGTGCGAACGGCATTGCCGCGCTTGTAGGTCAGCCGGATAGGCGCGGTAGTGCCCTTGGCATCGCGAATGACGTTGCGCAAGGCGTCGTCCGAATAGGCGCGCTCTCCGATCGCCACCAGTTCGTCGCCCGTGCGAAGCGCTGCGGCAAAGGCCGGGCTGCCCCATTTCACCCCGGTCAGCTTGCCGCCCTTGGCCGTGAAGCCGAGCGAGTAGCTTAGGTCGACATTGCCGCCGAGCGCCTCGCGCGCCTTCCAGGCCGAGGTCGGCTCGTCGGTGTAGGTGAGCTGGTAGCCCGAGCGGGTGAAGCCTTCGAGCGGCGCCCGTGGACGGACCTGATCGACCCGCTCGTGGAGGAAGGTCGTCCAGTCGTAGGGATGGATGCGGTTGAGCGTCGCGATGACATCCTCGCGGGTGTAGGTGACCGTGCCCCAGTCGCCGTCGCGGATGCCGAAGAAGGCCTTGGCGAAATCGTCCATGCCACGCCGGTTCTTGGTCCCGCTGCGGATGATCGCATCGGCCTCGAGCCAGATCAGCATGCCCTCGTTGTAGTAATCCTCGGAGCGCTGATAGCTGCCCCAGGGTTCGGGCGCGCGGTTCTGGATGATCGGATCGTTGGTGGTGTCGAGCAGCGGGCGCCAGGCCTTTCCGGGCTGGGTGTCGAGCCCGGCCGCGGTCATCGCGAGCCGGTCGAGGATGTCCTGCTTCGAGGTCATCCCGCCGCGCGCCTCGAGAACCGTGCCCCAGAATTGCGTCTGACCCTCGTAGACCCACAGCAGGCTGTTGCGCATCGGGGTCTGGTAGTCGGGCGTGAACAGGTCCGCACCGCGGCGGAACTTGCCGTCCCAACTGTGCACGAACTCGTGCGGGAAGACGTTCCGGTCGTACATCCGCTTGTCGTACTCGGTGTAGTAGCCGAGCGAGGAGTCGATCTCGGTCGAACGGTGATGCTCGAGGCCGATGCCGCCGAGTTCGTCGGTCACCGCGTTGAGGAAGTCGTAGTGGTCGTAGTGGCGGGCTCCGAACAGCTTGATCGCCTGGTCGACCATCCCGCGGTGCTTGGCGAGCACGTTGGCCGGGATCTTCAGCTCCTCGGGCGCGTCGGCGACGCTGTTGAGCGTCACGCCATGGCCGAGGTCGTCCTTGCGGAAGTAGCGGCCGGCAAAGACCGGCGAATCGACCAGAGTCTCGTAGGAGACGGTGCCGTAGCGGATGCGGTTGCCGCTACCAGCGGCGGCACCGTTCGGGCGCAGCGCCGTCGCCGCCTGCCAGCCGGTGGGAAGGACCAGGGTCGCCTCGACCGGAATCCGCCGGGTGTAATAGCCCGCCGGATAGAGCGAGACATTTTCCCACTGCACGTTGGTGATCGACGGAGTCATCACGATCCGGCCCTGGTTGGGCTGGGTCGGGGACACGAACTGGAAGCGGGCCTCGATCGCGCGGGTGCCGGCGGGGACGTTGACGCGGTAGCCGCTGGTCTCGACCGTGTCGCGGACCCAGGGGAGGATCGCGCCCTCGGCGGTGCGAATCTCGAGACCGGCAAGCTTGTCGGGCTTCTGATCGGGGCCATGGGCACCGGGAAGCCAGCGCGGGAGCAGCAGGACGAGGTCGCCCGCGGCCGCCACCGGGATGAGCTGGCGGACCTTCATGATCGCCCGGTCGCTGTCCGTGACGTCGACCTCGAGCTGCATCGTCCCGGGATAGGGAACGTCGCGGGCCGCGGGCACGCTGTAGACGGGAGGGATGGCCAGTGGAGCGCTGTTCTGCGCGAAGGCGGCGGTGGAAGCGGCCAGTGCCGCGAGCAGGACCAAGTTACGCATGGCATCCGCCTAGCCATCGGCGCCGCCACCCGCTAGTGGCGGCGCGCAGATAAATGGCTCAGATTTCCACTCCCCAACCGATCCGCGGCATGCAGTCGCTCCTTGGCGAAGAGGCCGACCGCTTCGCGCATGTCGTCGCGACCTTCGATCGCGTCCGGCGCCTGTTCGGATTCAAGCGGGTCGAACTGCCGGTGCTCGAGCCGACTGCGGTCTTCGCCCGCTCGCTCGGCGAGACGACCGATGTCGTCTCCAAGGAGATGTATTCGTTCGAGGATCGCTCGGGCGACAGCGTCACCCTCCGCCCCGAGTTCACCGCTGGGATCGCCCGGGCTTTCCTGACCGAGGGCTGGCAGCAGTTCACGCCCCTGAAGGTCGCGACCCACGGTCCGGCCTTCCGCTACGAGCGGCCGCAGAAGGGCCGCTTCCGCCAATTCCACCAGCTCGACGCCGAGATCCTCGGCGCCGGCGAGCCACAGGCCGATGTCGAGGTGCTCTGCTTCGCCGACCAGCTGCTGCGCGAGCTTGGGCTCGGCGACACGGTGGTGTGCAAGCTCAACACGCTCGGCGATCCGGCGACCCGCTCGGCCTGGCGCGACGCGCTTCATGGCCACTTCGCCGCGCACCGTGCCGACCTCAGCGAAGACAGCCGCGACCGGCTCGACCGCAACCCGGTCCGGATTCTGGACAGCAAGGCGCACCAGGACTGGCCGATCGTCGATTCGGCGCCGGTCATCGACGACTATCTGACGAGCGAGGCGAGCGACTTCTTCGCCGCGGTGACCTCGGGCCTCGATGCCGCCGGCGTGCGCTGGGAACGGGCGCCGCGACTGGTGCGCGGGCTCGATTACTATCGCCACACGGCGTTCGAGTTCGTCACCGACGCGCTCGGCGCGCAGGGCACGGTGCTCGCGGGTGGGCGCTACGACGGGCTGATCGAGGCGCTCGGCGGCCCGCACACGCCGGCGATCGGCTGGGCCGCCGGCATCGAGCGGCTAAGCATGATGATCGACGCGCCGGCCGTGGAAGCGCCGCTGGCGGTCATCGTGCCGATGGGGACGGCGGCCGAGCAGGCCGGAGTGCGCATCCTGGCCGAGCTTCGCCGCTCGGGCATCACCGCCGACATGGGTCTGCGCGGCAACATGAAGAAGCGCATGGCGCGCGCTGCTTCGTCGGGCGCCGCCCACGTCATCATCCTCGGGGAGACCGAGGTCGAGAGCGGGACCGCGCAGGTGAAGGACCTCGCCACGGGCGAGCAGCGCGCGGTTGCCTTCGACATGCTTCACGCGGCGCTTAGCGCATGACCCAGATCTCGTCCGAGCGGATCGCCCAGATCGAGGCGAAGCGGCAGGAACTGTCCGAGGCAATGGCCGCCGGAGACCTCGCGCCCGACGCCTTCGTCCGGATCAGCAAGGAATATGCGCAGATCGAGCCGGTCGCGGCCGCCGCGCGCGAGGTCCGCCGTCTCCGCGCCGAGCGCGAGAGCCTCGGCGCGATGACCCGCGACGGCGACGAGGAACTGCGCGCCATGGCCGCCGAGGAGCTTTCCCTCATCGAGGAGAAGCTGCCCCAGGCCGAGCGCGCGCTGGCGCTGCAGCTGCTGCCCAAGGATTCGGCCGACGAGCGCGCGGCCATGCTCGAGGTTCGTGCCGGAACCGGCGGCGACGAGGCCGCGCTGTTCGCCGGCGACCTCCTGCGCATGTACCAGCGCTTCGCGGACGAGAGCGGCTGGAAATTCGAGCTGATCAGCGCCTCGCAGTCGGAGGTCGGCGGCTACAAGGAGGCAGTGGCTTCGATCAACGGCAACGGCGTCTTCGCCCGGCTCAAGTTCGAAAGCGGCGTGCATCGCGTCCAGCGCGTGCCCGCGACCGAGAGCGGCGGCCGGATCCACACCTCGGCGGCCACCGTCGCCGTGCTGCCTGAAGCCGAGGAAGTCGACGTGCAGATCGACGACAAGGATCTGCGCATCGACGTCTACCGCTCGTCGGGACCCGGCGGGCAGTCGGTCAACACGACCGACAGCGCGGTCCGCATCACCCACTTGCCGAGCGGGCTGGTTGTCATCCAGCAGGACGAGAAGAGCCAGCACAAGAACAAGGCCAAGGCACTGAAGGTGCTCCGGACCCGCCTGTTTGAGCTTGAGCGCGAGCGGCTCGCCAACGAGCGCGCGGGTGCACGCAGGAGCATGGTCGGGTCGGGCGACCGCTCCGAGCGGATCCGAACCTACAATTTTCCCCAGGGGCGGGTGACCGACCACCGGATCAACCTGACCTTGCACAAGCTTCCCGAGATTCTCGAGGGACCGGGCCTGCGCGAACTCACCGAGGCGCTGATCGCCGAGGACGAGGCGCAGCGACTGGCGGGGCTCGAAGAGGCGTGAAGCCCGTCGAGCGCGCGCTGCACGAGGCGGTCCGCCGGCTGCCCTCCTGCACCGACACGCCGCGGCTCGATGCCGAACTGCTGATGGCGCATGCGCTCGGGATCGAGCGCGACCGCCTGATCCTGTCGCCGCCCGAGGGGCCGGTCCCCGAAAGCTTCGCCGACTATCTCGACCGGCGCTGCGCAGGGGAGCCGGTCGCCTACATCGTCGGTCGTCGCGCCTTCTGGAACATCGAGCTGGAGGTCGGGCCAGGCGCGCTCATCCCGAGGCCCGACAGCGAAACCCTCATCTCCGCCGCGATCGAGCATTTCGCCGGGAGCTACGGTCCCGAGCGTATCCTCGACCTCGGCACCGGTCCCGGGACGCTGCTGCTAGCCGCGCTCGACCAATGGCCGCGCGCGACCGGGGTCGGGATCGACCGAAGCGCCGAGGCCCTCGCCTATGCCCGCCGCAACTCCGACCGGCTGGGGCTTTCCCCGCGGGCGCACTTCCGCCGCGGCAACTGGGCGGACGGCGTGACCGAGCGCTTCGACCTGCTGCTTTGCAACCCGCCTTACGTCGCCGCCGATGCCGAGCTCGGGCCGGGCGTCGCCGAGCACGAGCCGGCGGAGGCCCTGTTCGCGGGTCCCGACGGCCTCGACGACTATCGCCGGCTGGCTCCCGAGATCGGCCGCCTGCTCGCGCCGGGCGGGTTCGCGGCGATCGAGATCGGCTTCGACCAGCGCGACAGTGCCGCCGCGTTGTTCGCCTCGCACGGCCTGATCCCGACGCTGGTCCGCGACCTTGGCGGGCGGCCCAGGGTCCTCACCATAGCGGCCCCACAATAAGGGCTTGGAAAAGGCGGCGGCGACCGCTACATCTCTTGTCAGCACCGGTCCGCTTCGTGGAGCCGACCGAGGCGACCCCCGACGAAATCGCCTGGCCTGCGCCGACCTTCGGCGCGACACCGACGACAGAGGGGCTCCGGACAGCGAAAGGGTCGCCGTCCGGCACACCAGTTCATGCGCTTCGAGGATATTTTCGGCGCTAGTGGTCAAGGAACTCAACGCTTGATGAACAATCGCCAGGGCGGCCGCCGTCGCGGTCGTGGGGGTCAGCGTCCGCAGGGTCTCGGGGGAGGCGGTGGCGGCGGCGGCGGTGGTCGCGAGCAGCGCAGCCGCGGCAACGCCGCGCAGCTCCTCGAGAAGTACAAGAACATGGCGCGCGACGCCCAGCTTGCCGGCGACCGCGTCCAGACCGAATATTATCTCCAGTTCGCCGATCACTATTTCCGGGTGCTGGGCGAGACCCGCTCGCGCTTCGAGGACCAGCGTCCGCGTCACGACGACGACGAGGACGATGGCGACGAGGAGATGATCGACGGCGAGGACGGCGACGAGATCGTCGAGCACCGCCAGGAGCGATCCGAGCGCCAGCCGCGCGGCGATCGCCAGGATCGTGGCGAGCGGCAGGACCGTGGGGAGCGGCAGGACCGCTACGAGCGCCGCGACCGCAGCGAGCGTCCGCGCGACGAACGTCCGCGTGAGGATCGTCCGCGTGATGATCGTCCGCGCGAAGAGCGTTCACGTGACGACCGTCCCCGTGAGGATCGTTCGCGCGACGACCGCCCGCGCGAGGAGCGTCCGCGCCGCGAGCGGCTCGAGCGTCGTCCCCGCGACGAGGAGCAGTCCGAGGAGCGCGAGTCCGAGCAGCCCGGCGGCATCGCCGACTTCCTTCCGCCGGCGATCGGCCCGGTCGTCAGCGACGAGCCGAGTCTTGCCGAAGAGGCCGAGGAGGCACCGCGCCCCCGTCGCCGCACCCGCCGCCCGCGCGTTGCCGAGGGCGATGAGGAGATCGCACCGGCTGCGTAATTCGTCACGATAATGTCATAGGATTGTCGCAATGCGTCCTCGTGTCCGAAGCCCCGCTTCGGACCGAGGGCGGGCGACATGACCTTGAATATGACGATGGCGGCAGTGCTGGCGCTGGCGGCGCCGGAAGCAGCAGAGGCGCAGGCCGCGCCCGATCCGGCCGCGCAGATCGCCGAGCTCCAGCAGCAGATCGAAGCGCTCCGCAAGGAAGTGGAGGCGCTCAAGGCGACCAGCGTCAAGGTCACCCCGACCTGGGGTGCGGCACCGAAGTTCGAGGACAAGGCCGCCGGCTGGAGCTTCAAGCCGCGCGGGCGACTGATGCTCGATGCCGGCACCGTCAGCAATCCCGGCGACGCGGTCGTCACCCGAAATCTCGGCTTCAACACGCGCGTTCGCCGGCTGAGGCTCGGGGTCGAGGGCACCATCCCCGGGGGCTTCGCCTACAAGGTCGAGGCCGACTTCGCCAATGCGCAGGTCGGGTTCGGCGACGTCACGCTCAGCTATGCGCCTTCGGGCAAGCCCTACGAGGTGACCGCGGGCAATTTCGAGACCCTGAATGGTCTCGAGCAGATGACCAGCTCGCGCTTCATCAGCTTCGCCGAGCGCTCGGCCTTCAACGACGCCTTCGTCAACACGCGCCGGCTCGGTCTCGCGGGCACCTGGAAGGCCGACGAACTGCGCTGGTCGGCGGGCCTATTCGCCGCGCATTCGATCGACAGCAGCCTCGACAATGACGGGTGGATCGCCGCCTCGCGCCTGACCTGGTCGCCCAAGCTCGGCGAGGACCAGCTGCAGTTCGGTGCCAGTGTCCAGATGCGCGAATATCAATCGAACAATGGCGGCACGGCCTCGACATCGGCAGGGGCACCTTCGACCAACCAGCTTGCGCGGCTTCGCGCGCGGCCGTTCAGCCAGCTGACCGACGTTCGCTTCGTCGACACCGGTGCCTTCGCTGCCCGCGGCGACACGATCCTCGGCCTCGAGGCGCTGGGCATCTTCGGTCCCCTGCACCTCACCGGCGAAGCGCAATGGGTGCGGGTCGACGCCTATGCGCCCGGAAGCCGTCTCGGCGGCGATCCCCTCGACGCCTTCGCTAGTCTCACCCAGATCACGCCCGATGGCGATCCCGGCTTCTTCGGCGCCTATGCCGAGGTCGGCTATTATCTGACCGGGGAAAGCCGCGGCTTCCGCGATTCGCTGTGGAACCGCACCAAGGTCGCCAAGCCCTTCAGCAAGGGTGGCTGGGGCGCTTTGCAGGTCAACAGCCGGGTGGACTGGCTGGACCTCGACTCGGGCAAGCTGAAGCGTGGTTTCGCGACCAACTTCAGCACCGGCGCCTCGACCCCCTCGGTCGCGCTCGGCCGTGGCGGGACCCAGCTCGGGCTGTTGTCTTCACTCGTCTGGAGCCCGGAGGACTGGTTCCGCTTCTACCTCCAGTACAGCCATGCGCGGATCACCGGCGGTCCGCTCGCGGCGACCGTGAGGCCGCTCTCGACCAAGCCGATCGACGAGCGCCGCTACGGCGTCGACAGCGTCCAGGCGCGCGCCAGCTTCGACTTCTGACCGCCTTCACAAGCCGGTTGACGTCCATGTGATAATGTCACACTTTCTGCCCCCAACGGGGTAGGAGTGGGACGCATGCGGATGTTGGTCGGCTTGTTGGCGGCAGCGGCGTGCTTGCCCGGAGCGGCGCAGACCATCCCCGCGCCCGAGGCGAGCGCCCAGGGCTCGGTCGCGATCACCATCTACAACGACGATCTCGCCCTGGTGCAGGACCGGCGCGAGCTGAACCTGCCCGCGGGCCGGTCGCGGCAGGAGTTTCCCGACGTCTCCGCCCAGATCCGCGCCGAGACGGTGACCCTCGCCGGCAACGGGCTCGGCATCGTCGAGCAGAACTTCGACTATGACCTGCTGAGTCCCGCGGCGCTGATGCAGAAGGCGGTGGGCGAGACGATCACCATCGTCCGGATCAACCCCGCAACCGGTGCCGAGACCCGCGAGCGCGCCCGCGTGCTCGCCGCCAACGGCGGAGTCGTGCTCCAGATCGGCGATCGCATCGAGGTGCTTCGCGACGACGGGCTTCCGGTCCGGGTCATCTTCGACAAGGTGCCGGAGGGATTGAGGCCGCGGCCAACGCTGTCGGTGACGCTGACCGCCCCGCGCGGTGGGCGCCAGCCGGTAACGCTGACCTACCTGACCCCGGGGCTCGCCTGGAGCGCCGACTATGTCGCCCTGTTCGACGAAGCCGCGGGGCGCATGGACGTGCAGGGCTGGATCACGCTCAACAACCAGAGCGGCACGGCCTATCGCAACGCCGACGTGGTTCTGGTTGCCAATGCCGACGGGCAGCGTGGCAATGGGCCGGTCCGCAGGGCCGGGGTCGAAACCGCCGGGCGCGAGCGGATCGGCGACTATTATCTCTACCCGCTGGCCGAGCGGACGACGATCGCTCAGGCACAGCAGAAGCAGGTCAGCTTCCTCGACGTTTCCGGAAGCCCGGCGCAGCGCAGCTACGAATATCGGGTCGGATGGCTCTCGACCGCGCAGCAGCCCGTCAGCGTCAATTCGGTGCTTCGCTTTTCGACCGGCAGGGCGGAAGGCCTCGGCGATGCGCTTCCGGCTGGAACGGTGCGGGTCTACCAGCGCGACAGTCGCGGCACCCCGCAGTTCGTCGGCGAATCGTCGATCGGGCACACGCCGATGGGGAGCGAGCTGGGGCTCACCACCGGCCAGGCGTTCGACATCAAGGTCCAGCCGACCGTCGAGCAGCGGACCCGGCTCGGCGGGGACGGAAGCCGCTGGCGGACCGCGATGCGCTACCGGCTGACGAATGCCGGGCCGCGGCCGGTGACCGTCGAACTCGTCCAGAGCGGACTGTGGGGCGACACGCGGATCACCGCCGAAAGCCAGAAGAGCGAGCGGCGCTCGGCCGACGAGGCGCTGTGGCGGGTCGCGGTGCCGGCCAATGCCGAGGTGAGCGTCACCGCCACCTTCGATACCCGCTTCTAGGCAGGCGGCGGCCAGTGCGCCTGCCTCTTCTCCTCGCCGCCGGCCTGTCTTGGCCCGCGCACGCGCAGGTGCCGGTCACCTCGCCGCGCGCCGAGCGGGTCGAGGTCACCGTCTATCGCGATCTCTCGCGCGGCAACCGGCGGCTCGAGCGCGATTGGCTGAACGGATATGCGCTGATCAGCGAGACCCGCACCGTCACCATCCCGGCGGGCGAATCGGAATTGCGCCTTGAAGGGGTGGCAAGCGGGATCATTCCGCAGAGCGCGATCGTCGGCGGGCTTCCGCAGGGCATCGTCGAGCGCAATCGAGATGCGCTGCTGCTCTCGGCGGGAAGCCTGATCGATCGCTCGCTCGGCCAGCGGGTGACTTTGCGCCGCACCAGCCGGGCTACGGGCAGAGTCACCGAGCAGGAGGCGGTCGTCCGCACCGGGAGCGACGGTGGTGTCGTCCTCGAGACTCCGGCGGGGATCGAGGCGCTCCGCTGCTCGGGGCTCGGCGAGACGCTGACCTATCGGGCCGTTCCTGCGGGGCTCACCGCCAGGCCGACCCTGTCGGTCAGAATGCGTTCGCGCCAGCCGCTCACCGCAACCGTGACCCTCTCCTATCTCGCCACCGGCTTCGACTGGCAGGCGGACTATGTCGGCCGGCTTTCGGCCGACGAGCGGACGCTCGATCTCCAGGCCGGGCTGACGCTGGCAAGCACCGACGACACTAGCTTCATTGATGCGACGACCCAGGCGGTGGCGGGCAGGGTCAACCGGGAGGATGCCAGGGTCCCGCCGGTCGAGGCGCCCGCTATCCGGCTGCGCTGCTGGCCGCAGGGCACGACCAGCGTCGTGCCCCAGATCGCGCCGCCCGCTCCACCGCCGCCTTCGCCACCCCCACCGGTAATGGCCGCGCCGGCGCCGGTCATGGAGGTTGGCGCCGAGGATATCGTCGTGGCTGGCTCGCGGGTCATGGCCGCGCGCGAGCGCCTCGGCGACCTGCAGCTCTATCGCATTCCGCTTCCGGTCACGGTCGCCGCCAACGCGCAGAAGCAGGTCGGGCTGATCGATCAGCCGGCCGTCAGGGTCACCCCGGTCTACCGATTCGGCTTTGCGGCGGACAGCGAGGAGGACGCGCAGGACGCCACGCTGATCCTGCGCACCCGCAACCGCCCCGAGGAGGGGCTCGGGCTGCCGCTCCCCGCCGGAAACGTCGTCATCCTGCGCGACGGGGCGTCACGGCCGCTGCTGGTGGGCGAGCGGGCGATGGACGACCGCGCGGTCGGCGAGAAGGTCGAGTTCCGGACCGGAGTGACCCCGGGCGTCACCGCCCGCCTGACCCGGACCGCACAGAGCGCCACGGCCGCCCGCTACCGTCTTCTCCTGACAAGCGACCGCCCCCATCCGGTCACCGCCGAGGTGGTGCTCGGCACCGACGACGATGCGCCGATTCTCGGGCCGAGCGGAAGGCTCGTCCGCCGTGACGGCGAGACGCTGTGGGAGACGGTCATACCCGCCAACGGCTCGGTCGAGCTTGGCTATCGGCTCCGGCGCTAGGCCGCGTCGACCGGACGGGGCCGATGCTGCTCGTCCAGCGCGACGAAGGTGAACAGTCCTTCCGTCACCTTGATCTGATGCTCGCCGCGATCGCGGTCGGCGACGACCTCGATCCGGATTTGCATGCTGGTCCGGCCAACCTTCTCGACCTCGGCATAGACACTGATCAGGTCGCGGAGTTCGATCGGGGCGATGAACTCCATCCGCTCGATCGCGACCGTCGCGACGGCGCCATTGGCGCGCCGCGCGGCGACGATGCCGGCGGCGATGTCCATCTGGCTCAGCACCCAGCCGCCGAAGATGTGCCCGTTCGAGTTGATGTCGCTCGGTCCCGGGGTCACCCGCAGGACCGGCTGCCGCGGGTCGTTGGTCGTCACTCGTCATTCTCCTTGTGAGTCTCGTTCACGTGCCGGTGCACTTCCTCGTCGTGGCCCGAGCCCGAGCTGAGGAA